>NZ_JBEZGJ010000032.1:0-51040 GCF_040649965.1 Micromonospora sp. NPDC048843 | reverse complement strand
GGCGTTTACAGGAGGACCAGCACAACGGCACCGAAACCAGTCGATCCGGGCAGCATGAGGCGTGCCCGCCCGACCATGTATTTCCGCCCCGTAGACCCGCCGCCTTGCCTAGCTGCTGCCGAGACGCGATCTGCACGATGTGATCGAGCCAGATCACCGGTCCTCACTCTGTACGCCTTGTACGACTGGGCGGTCCTCGTCCGGCTCGCCCGGCGTCCGTTGACGCAGCTGCTCCTCGGCCGTGTGCTCAACCCGTCGCATCGTGAAGCGCAGTGCTGGTGGTGCCATCAGCGACGTCACGATCGCGACCAGCACGATAACCGTGTACGCCGCTGTACTGAGCACCCCGAGTTGTAGACCCACCATGGCCACGATCACCTCGATCACACCGCGCGCGTTCATGCCTGAGCCGAGCGCCAGGGCCTCCCAGCGGGTAAGCCTGCTGGCGCGGGCTCCGATGTACGCGCCGGCGAACTTTCCGAGGATGGCGATCAAGAGCACGACAATGGCGGCGGCTAGCACGACTGGGTCACCGAGGGCGGTGAGGTCCATCCGCAGCCCTGCGGTGGCGAAGAACAGTGGGGCGAGCACGCCCAGCACCACGGTGCGCAGCGGGGCCAGTCTTCCCAGGTCGACCCCGCTGCGGACGCGATCGCGGATCGGCGCGTCGACAGCGCCCGGGATCGCGGTCTGGTCGCGGATGGTCCTGCCGCACATGCCAATGAGGATGCCCGCGACGAATGCGCCGAACACCGCCTCAAGTCCCATCGCGTGGGTGGCGGCCGCACCGAGCAACACGATCACCACGGTCGTCGCTACGATCGGTCCAGCCTCAGCAGATCGTGCGGCGAGCCGCAGCGCCGACCGCACGAGGGGGCGCCCGATGAACGCCGCGAACCCGATGACGACGAGAAGGTACAGCAGGGACAGGCCGACCTGTTGCACGCGCAAACCAGTGGTGGCCATCGCGGACACGACCGATAGCATCAGCCAGCCGAACACGTCGTCGACCATGCCGGCGGACAGGATGAGCTGACCCACATTGCGGTGCATGAGGTTCATGTCCATCAGCGTTTTCGCAATGACCGGAATGGCACTTACGCACATTGCTACACCGAGGAACAGCGCGAATACCGTCCGATCACCTTCGTCAGCGAGGAATGACGCAGGCAGGAGATACCCGGTGGCGACGCCGAGTCCCAACGGCACGATGAATCCGCCGATACTGACACGGGCAGCGGTCGCTCCACGACGTCGCACCAGTGCGAAGTTTATCTCCGTGCCTGTGATTCCGACCAGCAGCAACACCCCGATCTGCCCAACCGCGTCAAGCAGATGGAATTGCCCTGCATCTTTAGGCAACAGCCAGTCGGCAACGCCGGGTGCAACATGGTCCAATAGCGATGGACCCAGCAGGACCCCGGTGCACAGCTCCCCAACGACCGCTGGCATCCCAAAACGAGTGGCCAGTCGGCCAAGCAGCAGTGCGAGGAGGAGCAAGATACTGACTTGGAGAAGGAAGACGAGTAAATAGTGGGCGGCAACCGGGGCGACAGGCGCGGCAAACACCAAGAGAGGTCTCCTAAAGCAGGGCTCAACCCATCCCCAAAGAAGATGGGGATAGGAAAGCAACAGATGAAGGAATTTGAGCGGACGGCACCGTCAGGTACCCAATCCGGGGCGCGAACCAAGGCGGGGCGCGGAAGCGGGTCGAATCAGTCCCTATAGCCGCTCACCGTTCATCTAGGACGCGACCGAGCTACTGTGCCCGCAGCGCGCCTAGGCCGCTGTCGATCGCCTTGACACTGGCCGGCGGCAGGTCCGCGAGGGCTCAAAACACATCCGCCGCCCATCCCGCCTTGTGTGGATCTGTCAACCAATCGACCTACGCAGGTCCCGTTCACGTCATCCACCAGGCCCTCCCCTGTGGCCTTGCGCCCCTCCGACAGCCCGGTCCTACCCCGTGACCAACCTGATCGATGGGCCGTCGGAAGGCCAGGGCGGCCAGCCAGAACCCATCATGAACATCGTCAAATCCCAATGTCAACGGGTTCCACCGATGTTAGGCCCGGATTACCGAACACTCTGTATCGCTGACGCGACCAATGAGTTACGCGGGGATGGCGCCGTCGTCTGCGGGACGGGATCGCGCTCGCGGCAGTCCACCAGCCATGAGTGCCGCATACCACCCGCTCGATCTTGGCGCCTGCTTGTGACAGCGGGCAGGAGGGACGACAGCGGCACCCTGTTGGCCCCGCAAAGAGACCGCGCACCCGGACGGGACCATCGACAGACGAGATGACTTGGCGGCCGCACTGGCGTGGGACACGGCCTCGTTGAGGGCGGGATGTGGGAGTGCCGTCCCACGGTCACGGTGAAGCGTCCGGTTCAGCCAAGCGTGCACGGACCCACGCTCCGAGGTCGTTCTCGCCTGTGACAGTGCCCGGCATCCAAATCCCGACGTCGTGGATCGGTGTGGACGTGTCGGCGGCCAACCCGGCGCGGTCGGGTTGGCCGAGTCGAGGAAGCGAACAGGCCGGGTAGCGGCGGATTCTGCGCGTGCCTCCTGACCTACCTAAATGGGGATGATCGCCGCAAGCCTGGGAGTCGCCGCCGCCACCATCGCGCAGAGCGACCGCCCGGCGCCGAATTGCCGCGAACTCGATTGCAATGACGGATGCCAGCAACCCGAGTCGACGGTCAGCGATTCAGACGCCGGGCACCGTCAGGCTCAGCGGCTGCCGCCCTGTGCGAGCTGCTCCGGTTGCGACACTTCGGTGTCGGCCGCTGCGGGCGCGGTGGGTCGGCCGGGTAAAAGTACGGCGGTGAGGATGGCGCTGACCAAAGCGATGATCGCGGTGGCGACGAGGACAAGGGTCATACCGTGCAGGTACGCGGTCTTCGCTTCCAGAGCCAGCGCTGGATTTCCGAGGCGGGTGGCCACAGCCAAGGCTCCGGCGATGGAATCATGGGCGACATCGGCGGCTGGTGCGGGCAGGCCGGTGGTGTCGAGGCGGTCGCCGTAGCCCTGGGCGAGGAGACTGCCCAGCAATGCCACGCCGAGGGCCCCCCCGACCTGGCGGAGAGTCATGGTGATGGCGGTACCCGATCCGGACCTCTCGGGTGGTAGTGCACCCAGGACGGCGTCCATCGCCGAGGCCAGGGCCATACCGATTCCCAATCCAACCGCCGCCAGCCAGGCGGCTACGAACCCGTATCCGGTCGCTGTGTCCGTGGTCGCCCCAGCTGCTAGGCCGCAGGCAAGGATGAGCAGACCCAGCGCGACTGGGCCCCGGTAGCCGGCTCGAGCGGCAAGCCGTTCCCCGAGTGGCGCGCCGACAACCAGGCCAGCGATCATCGGCAGCAGCCGCAGGCCAGTGCCGAAGGCGTCGAATCCCGCCACGAGCTGCAGGTATTGCGGCACCACGAACAGCATTCCGAGCAGGCCGAACGTGACGAGCACTCCGGCCACACTGCCCCATAAGAACTGGGGTCGCCTGAACAACCGAAGGTCAATCATCGGCTGTGCGGTACGCAGTTCCCACCACACGAATCCTGACAACAGCACTACGGCGAGCCCCAGCGCGCTGAGAACCAGAGAATCCGTCCAGCCCCGACCAGGTGCCTCAATCAACCCATACACCAGGGCTCCCAGACCGGCGATCGACAGCCCACCGCCGGGCAGATCGGGTCGCGGAGGATGAGGGTCGCGCGTTTCCGGCAGGAGCAGCCCAATGGCGGCCAGCGCGATCGCCACCATCGGCACATTGATGAGGAAGATCGAACCCCACCAGAAGTGTTCGAGCAGGAACCCGCCGATCAGCGGCCCCAGCGGGATGCCCACACCAGTACCGATGACCACGACTGCCACCGCCCGAGGCCGCTCGTGTGGCGGGAACAGTGCCGGCAGCACCGCGAACGCGACCGGCATGATGATCGCCCCACCGACGCCCATCACCGCACGGGCGGCGATCACCACTCCTGCGGAGTCGGCCCAGGTAGCCAAGGCCGACGCAATGCCGAACAACGCCAGCCCTACTATCAGCAGGCGCTTACGCCCGTAACGGTCACCCAGCGCTCCGCACGTAAGCATCAACCCGGCCATCACCAGCACATAGGCATTCACCATCCACTGCAGCCCGTTGGTGCCGACCGAGAGTTCCCCGGCGATCGTCGGCAACGCGACGTTCATGATCGTGATGTCGAAACCCAGGGTTAACGCGGCAAGCACGATGGCCGCGAGCCCCCACCATCGCCGCTTGTCCGATTCCTCCATGTCAACCTCCCGCTATCGCCGCCATCGCCATGTGCCGCCATAACCACCGATCGTCGATGATTGGAAGATGACGCTATCATCGCCACATGGCGATGAGAAGGACCCTGCACCCATGCGGCCCTGTGAGAACCTGACGCCCGCGGCGGCGCTGTTTCATGGCCTGGCCGATTCCGGTTAGCGATTCTGCGCCGGCTCGTCGGCGGCGAAGCGCGAGTGGTTGCCTGACCGGGAGCTGGAACTGGCAGAGTCCAGCGTGTCGGCGCACCTGGCCTGCCTGCGGGATTGCGGCCTGATCGTTGGCCGACCGGAAGGCCGGTAGATGCTTCTACGCCCTGACCCGCCTGGGACTACTCGACCTACTCACCCTGCCGAGGGACTCCTCGCCGCCACAGGCCATGAGGTCGCGCCTTGCCCAACCTACGGCTCATCGAGCACCGGCTGCGAGAGGAACTGCTGATGAGCGCCGCCGCTGAGCGCGGACCGGACTGTGAGCCACAGGAATCGGCGCCGATGAGCACGGTGGTGACGACGAGCCCGGCGGCGATTGGCCTGCGCTGACCTGTGCGGGTCGCGGTGATGAGCTACGAAGAGTGCCTTGCCGAGAGTCACCGCCGCCGCGCATAGACGCTGTGCGCCTGCCGGACGAGTTCAGACCGGCAGGCGCGGCGACAGCGTGGTTCAGGCGACGGGGATGAGGTCGGTGAGGAGTGCCTGCACCCGGGTGCGGATGTCGTCACGGATCGGGCGCACGGCCTCGACGCCCTGGCCGGCGGGGTCGTCGAGTTTCCAGTCCTCGTAGCGCTTGCCGGGGAAGACGGGGCAGGCATCGCCGCAGCCCATGGTGATGATGACGTCAGACGACTCCGCAGTGGTGTACTCCAAGAGTTTGGGCGTCTGGTCGGTGATGTCGATGCCGACCTCGCGCATGGCCTGCACGGCGGCGGGGTTGACGGTGTCGGCGGGGGCGGAGCCGGCGGAGCGGACCTCGACGGTGTCGCCGGCCAGGTGGCGCAGCCAGCCGGCGGCCATCTGGGAACGGCCGGCGTTGTGGACGCAGGCGAACAGGACGCTGGGTCTCTACGAGCGCCGCGGACTGCTCGCCGAACCGGACCGCACCTTGGGCGGGCATCGCCTCTACCCCGCCGAAGTGGTCACCGTGCTGAAAGTGATCAAGGCGGCGCAGGGGCTCGGGTTCACCCTCGACGAGGTCGCCGACCTGCTCGACGCGGGCCAGCACCGTCACGGCCGCAACCCCGACACTGGTCTGCGGGTCCGCGCCCAAACAAAACTCGCCGAGGTCGAGGCGAAGATCGCCGACCTGCAGGTCATCGCCGGCACCCTGCGCGCCGCGGTGGACGCTGGCTGCGACGACCTCGTCGCGTGCGCCGGGCAGCCGTGCTGCCCCATCCCCTTCGCCACCATCGCCGTGGGGCGTAGCCGGGGGCTGGAGCCGCAGGCGATCTGGCTTCAGACGGCTTACCCGACCCCGCGAAGGCATCGCCGTCCACCGGTTGCGCCTCGCAAGCCCGCTTGAAGCGGTGCTCGTCGCCGCCAGCGACGTAAAGCCCCTCGGGTATGCCGTGGTAGCGATGGCTCTGCTCAAGTCTGGCCTTGGAACTCTAATGGACTGGCAGAAGCACCGAGCCGAGCTGCGGACTTCCTATCCGACGTCTGCGGAGGTCGAAAGAGCGGAAGCCAGTGAACAAAATTTGGCGACGATCGTGGTGGTGGATATGCAACGAGCGGCAGGGATGCCACTCGACGGCACAAAGGAACAGGAGTTGATCCGCGCGGTGCAAATCTTGAGCGGGTTTCCCCTGGTGCGTCTTCAGGCCGACGTGACGCCGCCCCAGCAAGCGGCGATTAGACGCCGAACAGACGGCCGGTCGTCTTTCGACGCTTTGCGAGCACGCCTTCCGGGATCACGCGACCGCGCCATCTGGGCGAGCAGCAACGCCGCCAGGGTGTCGACCTTCTTCGGGGGCTCGCGGACGGTGATAGCAGCAGCCGCGTAGGAAGGCGTACGGTTAGACGCCTTCCAGCCTGGACTTACACGGTCGAGATGGTCGACAGGGCGGCGCCGCGAAAGGGTCACCTGATGGCAACCGGGGACGAGGCGTCGGACCGCACCGTCCAGTGGCGGGTTCCTGCGCTGGCTTGAGTGGACGGATGACGACACGGACGAGTCCGGCTAGCCGTTCACGCTGGCCGTCGTCGCTAGCCTGCGGGCCGGCGGCCGGTTGGAACTGGATCCAGCGGTGACGTTCCTGGTCGACGACAACCGCCGGCGGGAGGAGCGCCGGATGCCCTCGAAGACGATCTGCATTGCCAGTCGCGGAACCATCTAGAACTGGGGCTCATCCAGCCACGGTGGCGCGGCCGGGGCATCGCCGGCATCTCGTGAGAGCCGTGGTCGTACAGTGCCGGACGCAAGCTCAGCGACTAGTGGGTGCTTTTCACCGCAAAGCGCGCTAAGTGCTCTCGCTACCTCATATATGTCCGCCTTAACGTAGGTCGTTGTCGTCCCGGCGGCAGATCTGCCGTCGTGCCCAGCGTAAGCGCGAGCGATGCCATAGCCGAAGTTGCGCTCTACCCAGGTCAGAGTCGTGTGGCGGAGCCAGTGAGTGCTGACTTGCTGCGCAGCGATCCAAGGCAGCGATTTGCCTAGCCGCTGCCAGATGTAGTCGTAACGACGGCGCGTGATCGGTGCCCCATTCCGATACCTCAGCAGCTGGCCGCCAGACCCTCGATCCTTGTTGAGTTGCGCAAGCGAACGGGCCAGCGTTGGCGAGATCGGCTGCCACCGCACCGTCTCACCCTTCTCTCGCAGTTGCACGAGACAGCCGTCGAGGTCTAGGTCTTCTCGTTGAAGCGCGAGAGCACCACCTCGCCTACAGGCCGTCTCCTCGTGAAGCCTGAGCAGAATCGAATCAAGCCGGGGATCATTTCCGGTATTTGCCACCATCTTGTTTATCCCAGCCAACTGATTGTCAGAAAGCGCCCGGCGAGTGCTTGCAATGCGACGAGGCTTGGCGACCCTCGCAGCGGGATTCGCCGTTTCCGAAATCAGCCCATCAGCCACCGCGTAGCCGTACAGGCAACGCATGGCTGATATGAAATGTTCCACTGCGGTTCGTCCGCCACGTGAATTCCGGCGCACGACGACGTTCTTCTTGATGAACTCGGCGAGGTGCCTTATCTCCATGGCCGAAGGTTCGTCTATGCGCCGATCACCCCAAACTTCTTCAATTTTTCGCCAGTAGGTCCCATACACCCGACGCGTGCCTTCGGCAACAGCGCCGGAAACTCTTGAAATATGCTCGCTAAAAGTTGGAATTTCTTTCGACGGTGCAGCGCCTTTGAAGACTTCTTCGGCACTCACCCCCAGCCGGTCGATCAAAAACCGCACTGCCTCCAACTCCGCGCCGCCTCTCAGGCGTCCACCTACATCGTCAGCCATGCTCTGTCACCCTTCTCAGAGATTGCTGGAGCCCGAGCGCGCGGTCGAGCCTATTCATGGTAAATAGCCGGAGTTCCACGCCTCGCAAGTCCGCTACCATCAGGAGGCGATCTATCGGCCTGATTCCGACGGCGAGTCGGACGCTTGACGGAATGAACAGGTGGCCTTGCCGGGTGACTGTCCACATGCCTGACCCTGACCTTGTCACGCGGAGGGACCCGGGTTCCACCTCGTATTCGATTGGTTGAAGGGCGCTCCACTGCATAAGGCGGAGCGCCGATCGGTCGGCCAAGCGGCCCCGATCATTAATAGGGGTCACGCAATAGTAGAATGGCGATTTCTCTACTTCTTCGATCAGCTCGGCGAGGGGAAAGCCTCGATGGCGTGCTCGAATGGAGGCCTCAGCGTCATCCGAGCCGCGTTGATCGCCAAATTCGCCATCCTCCCAATTGGGCCAATCCTCGCTTGACGGAAGCACTCCTCCCACTTCCGTCGCCTCCCTTCGTCCGCCACCGGCCCACGGCGCCCGTAGGGGCCTCTCCCACAGAGAAGTGCCACGCTGCCCCCAGCCCGCTCGTCGGCTCTGGCTAGGTTCGCTTCGAGAACCAGACTTGAAAATGCACCCTCTCATAATCGTGAACTACCGAACGGGCGCTAGACCGTCCTAGGACAGCAGTAATTGTCTGCTGGTTTGCTCTCTCCTTCCGCTGGCCGGGCCGGCCTCGACGAACGCCGGGCCCGGCCAGCTGCCAAACGACAGCATCGCTCGCTACTTCGATGCTGCTCTTCCTTCCGCTTTGTTGCCTTCGCGGGAGTTAGAGACCACAGTCAAGGGAATCCTTAGAGAAGCAACTGAACCTTCTCGTTTGACTTCAGATCGACGGCCGATCCGCGCCACGGTTCGTAGCATCGGCGTGTTCTGTGATTGGATATGCATGACAACGGCCCTTTTGCCGCACTTCTCTACGTAGTCCAGCAGACGCCGCAGCAGGCCCGTCCCGATGCCACGCCGCTGCCAGTCATCTCGCACAAGGAGACCGACCTCTGCATCAACACCTTGAGCGATCAGGTTTGCCACAGCAATGATCGGCTGGCCGTGCTCTGACCGGTCATCACTCACGAGGTGGAGGGCCGCACGGTGAGGACGTCACCATTCGCGAGGGCAAGTGGTTCTGGTCTCACGTCCGGCTGATTAGGCACCTTCCGTTGTTCGGAGGCGCCGCGATCTCCGGGCAGATCGGGAGTGAGGCCGGCTGCCGCGGATCCCGCGAGAGCTGCGTAGTCCACACCGCACAGTTCGACCGACAGGTCCCACAGCAGGCGGCCAGCCTGCGCGTCGTGAGAGTTGACGCTTGATTTCTCGATTGTGGCGGGGCCTCGCGTTCGCCACCAACGGCTTGGCCCGAGGTATACGCCGGATGGAACGTCGGCAGTGGCAGCGCGCAGTAGGGGCTGCGCGCCGTCTTCTGCCGGCTGCGCGATGATGGCGCCGATTGCCTGTAGGGCAGCCACGCTTGCTCGGTGTTTCGGGCTTCGCGGCCTGGGCCACAGCAGCTGTGTTGCTGCCCAGCCCGGGTGGCAGGCGATGCTGCGCATCGGGGCTCCGGATGCGGCGATCAGGCTGTGGAGGTGGTAGGCGAACAGGAGGTTCGCGAGTTTGCTCGCACTGTAGGCGTGGTAGATGTTGGGGTTCTGTGGGCTGGGCCATTCTTGCGTGTTCAGACGCGCGGCGCGGTGGGCGGTGCTGCTGACGGTGACGATCCGCGCGTCAGCTGCGCCGATCAGCTTGTCCAGCAGGAGTCCGGTCAACGCGAAGTGGCCCAGGTGGTTGATACCGAAGCAGGCTTCGAAGCCGTCGAGGGTTCGCCATCCGGGCTCACCGATCACCCCCGCGTTGTTGATCAGGATGTCGACGTGTGGGTGACTGTCGATGATCGCACTGGCCGCGGCTCTGATGGAACGAAGACTTCCTAGGTCGATGCTGACCTCATCGATGACAGCGTCGGGGAACTCATCGCGGATGGCTCGGGCCGCCTCTGCCATCCGGCCCGGGTGCCGGCAGGCCAGGACGACGGTTGCTCCTGCTGCGCCGAGTTGACGGGCGGCTTGGTATCCGATGCCGGCGTTGGCGCCGGTGATCACGGCGATCTTGCCACGCGCGTCGATTGGCGCCTGTCGGGTGTCGTTGGCTGCCCGGAGGGCAGCGCGGGACCGAAGTCCCGACGCTGCCTCCCGTTCGCCGCCCGGCCGAGGTTGATCGGTCGGCATAGTCAGCGGCTGGTTCACCAGTCACCGACCGCGGAGGCACCGTTGTAGGTGCCGAGGTTGACGCTGATCCAGATGCTGAAACGGGTGCCGTCCTTGACGTTGGTCGCCAGATTTCTCCACTGCCGCGGCGGTACGTAGGTCCAGCGGTTGGCGCACGTCGCCCGGCCGGAGTAGACGACGCACGCATGGAAGGGTGCACCCCAGCTGCCGCCGTCTCCGGTGTTCTTGACCTGGATGTCGCGGCACTGGCTCGTGGTGCGGTAGGTACCCGTGCGCGGTGCTGATGCGACCTCCACGCCGTCGAAGACCATGAAGTTGTCGGCCAGGCCGAAACTGGCGCTGTAGGGCGCACTGCGGCAGCCGGACGCTGCCTGTGCCGGTGCCGCCGCCACGGCGAGTCCGGCAGCGATGACCATCAGGCCGACGACGGCGGACAGGGTCTGCCGGATCTTGCCGGTCGTCGGCTGCTGGTCGACCTCGGGCGGCGGCTGGATGGATGCTGACATTGCTCCTCCTAGGTTCTTGCGGGACAAACGGCAGCGGCCGTGGAGGGAGCGGCGCGCTGGTGGTTGGGTTCGGCGACGGTTGCCGTCGAGCCCGTGTGGGGGACGTTCAGACCGGTCCCGGCGGCGGGGATGGCCGCGGCGGGATCGGGGCAAAGGGCCGGCCGGAGGGCGCGGCCGGGCTGTAGTAACGCCTCCAGGACGGGTCCTGTGGGGTCATGGGGTAGCTGTTCAACCAGGTCCAGTCACCGACGACGGTGTGTTGCTGATGACAGGCACCGCCGGCCACCGCGCTCTGGTAGCCGATGCCGGCGTTGACGCCGGTGATCACGGCGATCTTGCCGCGCGCGTCGATTGGTGCCCGTCGGGTCTTGTTGGCTGCCCGGAGGGCAGCGCGGCACCGAAGTCCCGACGCTGCCTCCCGTTCGCCGCCCGGCCGACGTTGATCGGTCGGCATGGTCAGCGGCTGGTTCACCAGTCACCGACCGCTTTCGCACCGAAGTAGGTACCGAGGTTGACGCTGAGCCAGACGTTGAAGCGAGTGCCGTCCTTGACGTTGGTCGCCAGGTTTCGCCATGACTGCGTTGGGACGTAGATCCAGCCGTTGGCGCACGTCGCTTGGCCGGGGTAGACGACGCATGCCCAGAACGGTGCGCCTCCTGAGCCGCCGTTTCCGGCGTTCTTGACCTGGATGTCGCGGCACTGAGTAGTGGTCCGGTATGTGCCCCCGGACGGAAAGGAAGCGACCTCGACGCCGGCGAATTCGCCGAAGGTGTCGTAGATGCTGAAGCTGGCGCTGTAGGGCGCGCTTCGGCAGCCGGACGCTGCCTGTGCCGGTGCCGCCGCCACGGCGAGCGTGGCAGCGATGACGATCAGGCCGAGTACGGCGGAAATGGTCCGTCGGGCTCTGCTACTTGCGCTCCGCGGATCGCGCTCGTGGAGCGGTTGGATGGATGCTGGCATTGCTCCTCCTGGGTTCTTCGGGACAAACGGCAGCGGCCGTGGAGGGAGCGGCGCGCTCGTGGTCGGGCTCGGCGACGGTTGCCGTCGAGCCCGTGTGGGGGACTTTCAGACCGGTCCCGGCGGCGGGGATGGCCGCGGCGGGATCGGGGCAGAGGGCCGGCCGGGGGGCGGCCGGGCTGTAGTAGCGCTTCCAGGACGGGTCCTGTGGGGTCATGGGGTAGCTGTTCAACCAGGTCCAGTCACCGACGACGGTGCGGCCGGCGGCCTCTTCGCGGCGGACGAACCGCGCGAAGTGCTCGCTTTCGCGGTGATGGTCAGTGATCGTCACGCCGGCGCGGTCGTAGCTGTACAGGACTGCTTCCTGGAGCACGAGCAAGGCTTTGTCGTGTCGCAGGCGGTCGTTCTCGTCGAGCTTGAGGCCGTCGATGACGGCGGGTATCTGGTGGTATCGGTCCACGTCGGCAAAGTTGCGCGCGGCGATCTCGGAGCCCATGAAGAAGCCGTTGAACGGGGCGGGGTACTGCACGCCGCCGATTGAGAGCAGCATGTTGCTGATGACGGGCACCGCCGGCCACCGCAGTCCGAGGTCGGCGATCCAGCGGTGCTGCGGGTGCTGGATCGGAACTTCGAGGATGTCGGTCTGGTCGACGGGTAGCGCGTGTAGGTGGCCGTCGTCGGTGGCGACGATCCACGGCAGGATGTCGAACGGTCCGCGATCAGGTGGGCCGGGCCAGCCAAGGGCGGTAGCCAGGCGTGTGAGTGTGCGATTGGCGGGATCGCCGAGGATGTGTTCGCGATCGGTCCAGGCGGCGTACCGGACGAGCTGCGGGTTGATGATTCGTATGGGCGCGGGGCCGCCTGCCGGGACGGGCGGGAAGATGGTGATGGTTGACCGGATGCGGCCGGCGTTGGTTGCGTGATGCAGGTGGCTGACGAGTGCGCGCTGCACGCCGGTGACGTCGGTTGTGTGGCGGTGGTCGTGTACCCGCAGGCTCGGCCAGCGCAGTCGGCCGATGCAGCGGGCGGAGTTGCGCCACGCTACCCGGGCGCCGTAGGTCAATTCGTGGGTGGTGTGCCGCCATGTGCCGGTGGTGGTGATCTCCGAGCGGACATCGCGCCAGCGTCGGGTGAACCCCGCTTGGCCGGTTTCATGGTGCAGCAGGCGGAGGAACGAGTGCGCTTCGCCGAGGACGGCGCTCTGCATCGTCGACGTAGCTGGGTTGGCGACGTCTGCGGTGTTCATCCGTCGACTCCGGCGTCCGGCTCGGCAGGTGGTTGGTGGCGAAAGACCGGCTCGTTGCGGGCGTCGTGCAAGTAGCGGGTTCCTTGCGTGTAGCCGGTGCCGCTGCGCTCAGGTCCGAGGACGCGCACGGCGAGGCGGTAGTGGGTCTGCCGCCACTGGGTGATCGCTGCGGTGAACTCGCGCATCGCGGTGGCGAGGAATGTGTCGGTGGAGGCCAACTGCCGAGCCGCCGCCAAGGCGTCATCGAGACTGACCTGGCCGTGCATGATTGCCGTGCGAACCTCGGGAACTGACAGGTACGCGGCGGAGTTCAGACGCTTGCCGTCTGGAGTGCGGCACAGCGATTCGAGCATCTTGTAGTGACGGGACTGGATGGCGCTCGCGCCGTCGGTGTACCGGCGAAAGGCGTGAAACGCTTCGGGCTGGATCGTGGCCAGCAGCGGCCAAAGCGAAGCGCTCTCGCGCAGCAGTGACGCCGCTGCGGACAGCCTGGCAGCAGCGAGCGGCATCCTGCCGGCCTGTACGGCGTTGATGATCTCGGTGAGATCCGTCGCCAGCAACGCGAAGGTCGTCTCGAAAGCCTGCAGCACGCGAATGAACATCCACTCGTCGTGCATCGTGTGTACCGGCAGCATGCTGACCTGCAGGGCACGTCGGTCCTCGGCGGTGAGGTCCACGTTGACGGCGGCGGTCACGCGTCGCAGCTGAGAGATCTCTGAGAGGTCCATCGTGTCCTCGACGAAGCTGAGGCGCCGCAGTGCTGGCATCACCGCGCGGAGCGCGTGTCGCAGTCTTTTGGCTGCCACGGGCGGTGTCGGGCGCAGTTGTGGAAGCGGCGCTTGGTCGTCGTGGGCAGCTCGGAGCTCGAAGGCGATGAGGTCTGTCAGCAGGATCGCGTGGAGGCGGTCGCGGTTGGCGAGCTGTTGCGCGGCCGCGCCCGGACCCTGGTTCGGGGCTGGAATCGGCAGGAGAGCCAACCCGAGGTATGAGCGGTAGTCGAAGGTGCCGTCGATCTTGTCGAGCGCGCCGGAGAGGAACGCGGACAGGTAGGTGGTGCTGGTGCCGTTGAGCTGCGGGAGCCGGTCCCTGGCGGCGATCAGCGCTTGTGTCCACTCGTCGGGGACGACGTGCTTGCCGTAGTGCTGGTAGGCGGTCACGACCGCGTCGAAGGGAAAACGGTCGGCCGAAGGGCGGCGCTGCGCCAGCCATCGGTGCAGGGGCTGCGCGCTGGTCACCGTGATGCTCCGATCGGCGTCCCGCTGCGGGATTTGATTCGGTACTTGGCGATGGCGTCGCAGAGCGCGTCGATGTCGCTGGCGTTGGTGTAGGCGTGCACGGCGAGGCGCACGACGCCGCGGCGGGGTGCGACGGCGATGCCGTGGTCCTCAAGCCAGGCGGCCATCGCCCACGCGCGTGGCTCCCTCAGCGTGAGGTGCGCGCCTCGCTCGTCCACGCTGCGCGCCAGGTCCACGATCTCGCCTTGCCTTGTGAGCCGGTCGGCGGCGGAGGCCAGGAGCCGTTGCGTGTGTTCACGGACCGCGGCCAGGTCCAGGTCTTCGATCAGCGACAGTCCGGCCACTGCGGCGTACGCCGCGGCGACCGATGGTGTGCCGGTCTCGAGGCGGCGGGCGTGCGCCGGGAAGTCGAGCCGCGTCGCGTCAAAGGCGTGCGGATCGATGCGGCCGAGCCAGCCGGTCAGGGCCGGGGCGGGTCCGTTGGGGTTGCGCGCGTAGAGGAACGCGATTCCCGGCAGGCCCAGCAGGTACTTTCCGGTGCCGGCCATCAGGTAGTCGCAGCGCAGCGCGTCGACGTGCAATGGCATGACGCCGGCGGCCTGGTAGGCGTCGACGATCACGGCGGCGCCGGCGGCGTGGGCGGCGTCGGCGACGCGTCGGATGTCCAGGCGGGTCGCGTCTTGGTGAGTGACGGCGGGCACGGAGACCAGCGCGGTGTCGGTGGTGATGGCGCGCAGGTAGTCAGTGGAGCTGACCCGGCCGGCGCGGGGGCCGCACCAGCGCACTCGCGCTCCGCGGCTTTCCTGGGCCAGCCATACGTGTGCGACGCCGGGGAATTCGGCCGTGGTGCTCAGCAGTTCGCGTCGGCGCCGCCAGCGCAGGCTGGACACCGCTTGGTGGGCGGCGACGCTGACGTTGGGCAGGATCGCGACCTGGTCGACCTCGGCGCCGATGAGTCGGGCGAATCGGCGCCGGGCGTCGGTCACCTGTTCCTCGGCGGCGCTCCAGAAGCCGGGGCGGGACAGGTCGTCCAACATCGCGGCCAGTGCCTGATCCATCGCGGTGCTGCGCGGAGCGATGCTGCACGCGGCCAGGTGCACCGTCTGCTCCAGGCTCGGAAATCGGCTGCGGATGCCCGCCGGGATCCGGACGGCTGTGGCGCTCACTGCTGGGCCTGCCTGCTCTGGCGACCGCGAGGGCTGGATTCGGTCAGCTCGGTGCGCGCCTCCCACAGGGCCGCGAAGTGGCGATGCGAGATGAGCCGGGTGAGGCTGTCGACTGGGGTGTTGCGGGTGCCGAGCACGCCGTGGCCGATGATGCGGGTCGCGATGGTGTAGTGCTGGGTGCGCCAGAGCGCGATCTGCTCGTCGAGAGACACGAGCGCTTCGGCGAGCCGGTACAGCGGGTCGGATGGCTGTCCGCGGTAAAGGTCGATCGGGGTGAGGTCGAGTGAGGCCAGTAGCCGGCTCAGCGCGATGTCGAGTTCGGTGGTGGCCTGGCGCAGCAGTTTCCAGCCGGGCGATTCGAAGCCGGAGCCGTTGCCGAGTTCAGCGCGGAAGGACGCGAACTGCATCGGGTGCAGGTGCCGCAGGATGTCAAGTTGGTGGGTGACCAGCCGCAGGCTCTGCGCGGCCCGCTGGACGAGCAACTCGGCCGCGCCGGGGTGGTCGTCGGCGATGTGGTCGAGCGCGCGCGCCAACTCGTCGTAGATCAGCTTGAACCACAGTTCCGAGGACTGGTGGACGACCTGGAACAG
This sequence comes from Micromonospora sp. NPDC048843, assembly GCF_040649965.1. NCBI lineage: Bacteria > Bacillati > Actinomycetota > Actinomycetes > Micromonosporales > Micromonosporaceae > Micromonospora > Micromonospora sp. NPDC048843. The sequence continues at coordinate 35,336 of NZ_JBEZGJ010000032.1, read as the reverse complement.
CAGCTCGTCTGGGTGCGCCCCCTCGGTGGTGCTGCGTTGCAGGGAGAGCAGTACGTCGGTGCGCATGTAGCGGGCGTAGTCGGTCGCTGCGGTGCCGGGCAGCACTGCGGGCAGGGGTGTCGTGGACAAGGGTGGTCCTCCGCATGGATTGGATCGGTTACGCCGCGGCCCGGCGGGGATGCTGTATGGGTTCGGCGTGAGGTAGGGGTCAGGCGCGCAGCGCGGACAGCGCGGACGCGGCCACGCGGGACGTCGGCTCTACCAGGGCGGGGTCCGGGGTTGCGTTGAGGCGCAGCGGAGCGGCCGTCAGCGTGAGGTAGAGGTTGGCGTCGTAGGTGACGATGTGGCTTCCGGCCGCGTCGGTGTACTGGTAGGCGCCAGCGCCCAGGGACGCGAGTTCCCGAACGGTCTCGGTCTTGTCATGAACGCGGCGCAGTCCCTCGTACATGACCCGCCCGGCCTCCGGTGCCCCGATGGTGGCCGCCACGGTCACGACGACGCCTCGGGGCAGTTGACCGAGCGTCGCCGTACACGTCAGGTTGGTGGTGGCACCGACCGGACGGCTCTGGTGCTGTTGCTGTCCCACCGGGCCGAACAGTTCGCTCAGCGGCCGGAAATCCAGCGCCGGGCACAGCGCGTCAACGCTTCGGTAAGTCGCTGACGGGCCCGTGGATGTCCCAGCAGTGCCGAACCCGGCGGTGCTGGACGACGCCACCGGTGCGGTCACGGACGTGTCGTCGGCCTCCGAGTAGCCGGTCAGTGCCAATGCCGCAAGACCAAGGAGCATGACAAGAGCCGCAGCCGTTCGGCGAGCAGGCAGGCTCACGCGGTGCCCTGCGCCTTGGGCAGAGGGCATCAGCGCGAGAGCTCCCTGCCGTTCTCGGCTGCCCCTCATGCCAGAGATGGATTGATTTGCTCGACCGTTCATTCGGCAGCACCTAACTGGGGGCACAACGCATCAGCCCACCGCAATATGGCGGCGAGCCCGAACCCATGTCCCTCCCCCGTTGTCGAGGACTGGGTTCTTCGGCATCGAATCCACCACAGCACCTTTGTGTGTGTCTACCAATGCGACTACACCTAGCCGGATACCAAACAACCACATCGGCCAGCCGCAACCATGCTGAGCTGCACAGACAGTGGCAATAAAGGTAGATCGCGGAGATGGTGAAGCTGGTGCCCTGGTGGCGGAAACGCTAGCGTCCAATCCGCCATTGGATGCGGCGGCAGGATGCACCACCGCCGGCCAGGAACATGCAACACGGGGAGGTAATAGATCGTGAATCAACCTGAATCGCAGGTGCGGCAACGCCTAGCGGCATTGGCGGCTTCGGCGTTCGCCCTTGCGATGATCGGCGCGTTTTCCGCCTCACCGGCGAGGGCTGAGGTGAGCCCTTCGAGTTCGGCGACCGCTACAGCCAGCCCTGACAAGCCGACGCCACAACGGTCCACCGTCGAGACGGAGCCCTCGGCGTCGAAGCCGACCGCCACCAGTGCTCCCGACCCGACCGATCCTCCGCCGGAGCCCGACCCCACCACTCCCCCGCCCGATCCCACCACCGCGCCGCCGGAGCCCGATCCGAGTACTCCCCCGCCCGACTCCCCGCCCTCGCCGGAACCAACCCGGGCAAGTCCTCGGCCGTCGAGCAGTGCGCCAGGCGGGGGGCGGACTCCGCAGCAGCCAGGCGGGGGTGCCACGGACCGTGGCGACCGGCCGAGCAACGATGGTGGTACCGCGGAATCATCGGCGCCGTCGCTCCCGGTGACCGGCGGGAGTATTGCTCCGATCGCTGCCGCTGGGGGCGCGGCCCTCATCGCCGGCGTCGCGCTGCTGCTGGCCGGCCGCCGCAAGCCACGATGAGCACAAGCTGGCCCAGCTGACGCAGGCGGAAGGAGCAGCCAGTGACGACGCAGCACCCGGACCGGGCGGTCTGGCCATCCTCGATCGAGGACGTCCCCACCACCGCGCCCGGCCGGGCGCCTGCGGTCGAACCCGTTCGCCGCACCGCTACCCCACCTGAGAGCGGCATCCGCACCGGCACGCATCCCGCTGGCTCCGACCCGATACGGTCCATGGCGTCCGGTGGCAGAAGCGTCCGACGGAGGCGATGGGCGCGCGGACCTGCGGCGCTCGCTCTGGCGGCCCTGCTCACGGGTGCGTCCATCGGATTCGGCCTGCGCTACACGGTCGTGCCACCGCCTCGTCACACACCGACGGCTACGGCGCCCACCGCATCGGCTGGCGCAGCGTTCGCGCAGCGCCAGGCAGCGGTCAACCGGGCCAGTCTGCCGACGCCCGACATCGCGGACTTCGCCGGTCCTTGGCTCGGCAAGGTCGGCGGGTGTTCCGTCGATGCCATCAGCGAAGCGCAGCGCGGCAACGGTGAGACGACTCGAACCCGCTGTACGGCAGGCATCGTCACCAGTTACTGGATCACGTACCGCAACCTCGCCGACCGGGAGGCCGCAGAGGCCCGATACCGCAGCCAGGCGGCGAACGCAGCCACCCTGGCGTCGGGTGCGGCACCTCCGACGCAGCAGAGCAGCGCGGCCGGCCGCACCGTGCAGTACATCGAATACGCCTACCGAATCCCCACCGGCGACCGCGCGGGACAAGTCGTGGTCGCCATCTGGTGGAGCGACCCCACGAAGCCCATCGCAGGAGTCTTCACCTGTTACTGGGCTGAGCTGGCATCCTCGTGGGTACCACTACGCGACCTGTGGGCACAGGCCGCCACGACGCCCGGTCAGCGGTAGGCGGCCAGTGCCGGCAGCCGCCCGGCGGCGATCTCCTCGACGGCGTGATGCACCGCCGTCGCCGGTACGACGACCTCGCGGCCCGCCCACGGCACGGGAAGTGTCGCCTGCCCGCACTGCGCACACCACGATCCCGCCTGCCAGACCTGCCACGCACGGCCAGCCAGCGTGCCACTGCGGCGGCTACTCAACCGAGCCAGCGCGAGAGCCGCCGCAGGAGCACCCACCAAACCGACGAGACCCATCATCAGGGCGCATGCGGCACGGTCAGCTGCCGGTGCCGCGACAACGCCGTATGCCAGCAGACACAGCAACCCGCCGCTGATCCCCGCCAACACCATGGGCCGGCGGGGTGACCGCGGCTGGACCGGCGGTCGCAGGAGGTCCGCCAGCCCTGTGGTCGACGTCGTCACGCTGCGACCTCGAGCCACCAGAACTCGCGGTGCCAACATGGTGGTGCGGGTGTGGGCCGTCCTGATCCCTGCGGCGTAGACCGAGGCCAAATGGCGTCGACCGCCGGTGGCGCCACAACACCGGCTAGCGACACGAGATGACATATCGCGAGTATGAACGCCTGCACCGACATAGCGACGACTAGCGCTACAGCGTCCCACCGTCACGCCCTGTCCCTGCACTGGATGCGGCGCTTTCATACCGGCCAATCGGGCAGCCGACAGTCAGACTCGGATCCCAACGCCTCCCACCATCGGCGACCTCTCAGGCGCACTCGCGTACGGGTCAGATCCATCCCCGAGTGGTCGCCATTCGGAAAGGCGCGCCAAGCCCGGCTCCAGCAACGAGAAGTCACCGAAGAGCGGGGTGATCTCCTCTGGGGACCGGAGGGTAATCTCGGTGCGGGCCTGTGTGCGGTACACGTCTTTCGCTACCTGAACGGAGTCCTCGCCGTGGGTGTCTACCGCCACATGGCTGAGGTGAGAGATCGCGATGGCACTCCCGACGACAAGGCGATCTCGCAGAGGGGCGACGACGGCCTCGACCTGCGACGGGGAGACCTGCTGGAGGACCGCGAAGTACAGCAGCGCGGCCGGCTGATCCAGATCGAACAGCGTCGCAAGATCCCCCTCCGCCAGGGCATCGAGAACCAGATCTGGCCGTGTGAAGTCACCCTCGATCGCCCTACAGTAAGGGTTGCCGGAGAGGATTTCGTTGGACGCGACGATGGCGACCGGGTCGATGTCGACGTACAGAACGCGTGCCGTCGGATCCACACGTTGAACGATGTGGTGGACGTTTCCCTGCGTGGGAATTCCCGAGCCGAGGTCAATGAACTGCCGGATTCCCCGCTCCGCCAGCGCCTGAACCGCTCGGCCGAGGAACTGCCGGTTTGACAGCGCGATGTCGGCGCTCTCCGGCACCACCCGCTGAAGCGCCTGCGCCGCCGCGCGGTCAGCTGGGAAGTTGTGCTTCCCGCCCAGCAGGTAGTCGTACATCCGAGCCACGGTTGCCCGTCCCCCGGCAGATGCTGGCTCCTGGCCCGTCTCGTCGCTCACCATGCGCCGCTCCCCGTTCTGTACAGGACGGCGGCGAGCGCCGTCCTGTGTGACCTCCGTTGCGGACCGGGAGCCTAGCGGAGAAGACCACAGTGGCGTGACGGCAAGCGGCGGTGTCCGTAGGGGCTCCGTGACTCGGCGGATGCCGCTACACTCCGATCTTTGGTCACACACTGGCGGTCACGGTGTCAGGAGGTCCACAGTGTGGTGGAGACGAGCACGCGTCGCTTGGCGCCTGCGCCGGGCCGGAGTGCCCGACCCACCGCAGCCCTACACCGTCGAGGCGTGGTGCGAGGCGATAGCCGTAGCCCAGGGACGCGCAATCCGGATCAACTGCGCCGAGCTACAAGCAGATTGGCCGCCGGGGTTCTTCTTCAACAGCGCCGAAGCTGACTACATCTTCACCGACGTCAGACTGCCATCGCTAACTCGAACACAAACCATTCTTCATGAGCTTGCCCATCTGCTCCTGGGGCACCGAGGCAACGCACTGCACGGAGACATCGACCCTTCCGCAGAGGCTGACGCCGAGATTGCCGCAGACATCCTGTCATGTCAGCTCGCGCGAGCGGCCCGTGCCGCCCGACGAGTGTCGGCATCGCCGCAGGAGGCGGAGCTGATCGACCGGCACTGGCGCACCCGGGACTGGATGAACGACCGCTGGGACGGCTGGCAGCTGGATCTGCTCTGGGTAAAGCTCAGAGCGGAAGTCCCCGATGCGCCGCTGATCCTCGTGCCGCACGACGATGAGCCCGCGCCGGCACTGGGCGGCAGCCGCCGCACCTACCGTCGCGTCGTCGAGGTCCACGAGCAACTGCGTCGGCTGCGGCCGTGGTACTCGGAGGATGTTCGCGTCAGCGCCCTGCGGCGCGCAGAGAGGTGCCGGTTAGGCCCGGCGGACGCGGCGGCGGTTGCCGAAGCAGCAGTCATCGCCGTCGCGCTTCGGCGTCGGAAGGCCGGGGCGCCTCCCGCAGACGAGAAATCCGTGCTGCCTCAGCGCGACTCGGGCCACCTAGACATCCGCAAGGAGACACGGCGCCTTGCCAAGATATCCCGCGCCCTTCATCAATCTCCGCTCGTCCACGCCGAACTCGCGCGATGGGGCACCGCGACCAGAGGCGGCGGACTTCACCGACATGTCGCGTCGCCGGATAAGGACCGCCAACGCTGGTGGTTTGCTGCTTAACCGGGCCCAGCACGCCCGGCCTGCCGGCCGCCGCCAGTCTGGGTGATGCCTCCAGCCCGGTGCCGCCGCAGCCGCACCGCAAGGACATCCACGCCGACCGGCTCAAACCTGCGCTGCCGGCTGATGTTGTCACGGAACTCGCTCGGAAACGTCTCGTCACCGAACAGTGGTCCGGCCCCCAGCGAGCACCCGAGCTGTAGTAGCTCTCGGCGGTGCTGCTCATCGACGACACCTGGAACGACCACGCTCATGTCCAGGTCCATGCCGAGGTCCACCGCCGCCCGAATAGTGGACCGGGCAGTGCTCCACCCGCCGTCCAGGGCGTAGGCAGCATGCACAGAGACGAAGTCGAACTCTGCGGCGCTTAAGAGCTCAAGGCCGCGGTCGCCGCTACCGAACTCCTGCAACATGAACCGCACGCCGCTGCGCCGAAGGTCGCGGTACGCGTCGAGGTCCTGAATGCCTTCTGACGGTGCGATCGCCAAGACCAGCGTCGCGGGCGGCGCGTCAAACTTCCGGAGCAGATTCCGGACGGCCTGGACGAGCTTCGCGTTGACCGATCGGCCCGGCACGGGGATAACCAGCCCTGCGTGCGACAGCTTGGGGCGCCAGGTTTGGGCGGCGGCCAGCGACCGTGTCAGCGTGGTCTGCGTCAGGGCATCCAGCGCTTCCTGGTCGTTGATCAGTTGATAGACATATTCGTCTGCCGAGAGGACTTCGTAGGGAGAGTACAGCCACCGAGGGAGTGCCTGAGCCAACACGGTAGCTCCCGATGCGAGGTCAACAATCGGCCTGAAGGAGATCGACATTCGGGAATTCCGAAGCTCTGCGCCGAGCGTGAGCGGGCCAGGTTGTTCGGTCGTGGCGACAAGAGGATCGCGTCCTTGCTGCACCGATCGCCACATCCGCCTCTCGGCTAGCTTTAGAAGTTCCTCGGCGTCTGCTCGGGACCCGGAGACCATGCCTGCGCTGGCTCGCACCGCTACGCTTTGGCCGCCATCTTGCACTTCTCGGCGAAGGTTGGATACTGCCCAGCAGGCCCGCTGATAGGCGGTGGCTTCGGAGGACGCCCAGACGGCAACCCCGAACTCGTGATCACCGATTCTGCCGACCGCCGCTTGGTGTTCGCGGAATGACCTCTCAAGTCGCTGCGCCAGCTTGGCCAGGACGCTGTCGGCGCGGTCCCGACCTATTGCTTCGCTGATGAACTTGAAGTTTTCGAGGCCGATGGCGATGAGGTGACAAGAGTCAGTGCCCTCAGCCGCTACGACTCGCCGTGTGAACGCCATCCTGTTCGACAGGCCGGTGACGGCATCTTGAGTCGCGGCGAGCGCATGGCCGGCTGATTCCTCGCTCAACCGCTGATATGCGAACGCGATGTCAACGCTCGTGGAGATCGCCGATGCCAAGGCGCGCATGGTCGAGCGTTCGCGAGGCGTCAACACATCACGGGGCCCTTGCAGGTAGATCCGCAGGACTCCGTGCACGCCGGCGGCCTCCGCGCCGATCTCTTGGACGATCGATGGAGGACCCACTCCCTCAAGTCTGGGTGCGCCCGACGCGGCACCGTCGTACACGACCAAGGCGTCGCCGTCGGCTCGAACCAGCCTTCTAGACGCGCCGACCTCGACCTCCGCCGTGCGGGCACCGAAAAGGTCGACTGCACCCCGAGCCGCCGTACGCAGAACCTCGTCAAACTCCCTAGTAGTCAACGCATCGATCAGGGCAGCCAGCTTCTCCCAAACTCGGCGCTCCTCACGCAGCTTAAGCCGAAGCGACAGGACGCCATGTAGCACAAGCATGGCGACAGGAAGGATGACGAACGCTCTTTTGTCGAGACTGATTAGCGTTGCTGCGACGCCCGATATCACCGCCTCCGCCACACCAACTATCAGCCTCATTTGCCACATGTATCGCAGCATCGCCTTGAACTTACGACCTGTGGAAAGGCATACTGCCGTCGTGGTAGCCAACTCGTCCAGTAGCCAGATGACGAGCGCTGCACTGGCGATTGCTAACAGACAGCGTTGAATCGGGAGGTCAACGCTAACAGCTCTATCGAACGCGGGTCGAATACCGTAGAGCGACATGACCGCAGCGGCAAGCATCGCCGCGACGATATCTTTGCTGATGTTGTGGACGGCCTTATGAAGGCTCGCCGACCGGGGATACCTCGTCAACACCTTCGCAGCGGAAGCCCCGACAGCCACGCAGACGATGACCCACGGCGCCGGCAGCGCCGAAGCACACACAAGGCACGCCGTGGGAGTCAGCGTTATTCTCATGGGGATTCGCGCCGGGAGTGGCGCAGAGAAGATCGCCCCGACTGCTATCAGCGATGCGCCCGTGAGAACGTAGACGAGATGGTGTTGCGCTGGCTCGCTCAGGTGGACGAGCGCCCATCCCAGGCCAACCAGCGCCATTACAACCAGCGTTGCGGTGAACAAAGTCAATGCGAGGCTGTTTCTGCGGAGCGCGTCCATTTAGCCCCCCGTGGCTATTCGGCCCCCCAGCTTTCAAGTCGCTCACAGTAGCAGACCGGTGACGTCAGCTCCACTCAAGCCCTTTACGCATAGCCCCTCCCCTCGCATGGGTACCTGCTAACTCGGCCGAATGTATTCACCGAGTTAGCCGATTTTCAATGCAAAAGTGTCTTTTTGCCCATCCACAGCACACATCGGCACCTTGAGGGTCGCCGCCTGCGCACGGGCGACTGCGTAGCGAGCACAAGCCACCACCGCACGCGAGCGAGAGAGCAACGTTGAGTCCGCGCCCGGCAGGTCGTGAGAACCTACGGCGATAGATGCGCCACTCTCCGCAAGCGACCTTCGAGCCGAGCGCGCCCACACCACATCGGCCCCAACCGGTTGAGTTCTTCGACCCCCCACAAGTGACGCGCTGGGCGCCGGCTTCAAAGCCGGTCCACACCCGCGCACGACTCGCCTCGTCGACTTCTGCTCGCCGTGCCGCCCGCGGGCGGGCAGGGACCCGTCAGTAGCTGCCTTCCTCAGGATTGGGTGGAGGGTGTTTGGGTGTCGTTGGCTGCGTGGCTGCGGTCGAGGATCAGCACGTAGGAGAACAGGCCCGACCGTGCGCCGGATACCTGTTCGTGCACGGAGAGGAGTTCGCCGGTGCCGGGATTGATGACGAGCTGCGTCGTGGAGCCGTCCGCGGTCACCGTGAAGCCGAGCCCGGTCCGTCCGGCGATGTCTGTTTGCTCGCCTTGATAGGCGATGTTCGGCACGGCAGCTAGGACGCGCAGAGTGGTCCGGCGCTGATCCTGGTTCAGGTACTGGTGGGTAGCGAGGCCAGTGACGCCATGGACGAGGATTCGCGGGTAGGCGGGCCTACCGGCCAGTTCGCGTGGGGCCAGTGCGCTGGCGAGCGCGGTGGCGTCGGTGGGCAGCGGTTCCGCAAGGTAGGCCTTCAAGGCCCCCGCGGGGTATGGGGTGGTCGTCTTTCGGGCAGTTGCGAAGCGGTCGCGCTCGGCGGGGGCCGGGCGGTGGGCGAGGCCAGGAACGTCGGGGAGCCGGCGGGTCTCCTCACGGCCGGAGTCGTCGGCGTCGCGGCGCCAGCGCTGGAGATCGGTGCGGGTGATCTTGTTCGTGGCGCGGGTCCACGACTGGGTGTGCAGGTAGGTGTAGGGCAGGCCCGTGACGGCATCGGCGGGTGTCCTGCCGACGTTCCGCGCGAGGGTCATCAGGCGTTGGTGCGGGGTGAGGCCAGGATCGGTGACGGCCGTTGGAAGCGCTGTGGTGCTCTGCTGCCGTGGCGTTCCGGACGCAGGTTGCGGGTGGGTCTGGCCGGCGGGGGTGCTTGACTGGCAGGCAGTGAGCAGGACTCCGAGAGCGCTCGCTGTCATCAGGTGGGCGAGAGCAGTCCATCGGGGCATGGGCATCGTGGTGATGATTCCTCCCTGGATAGATAAGTGGTCAGAGGGCTGGCGCTGGTCCGCTTCGGCGTTGAGGCGGCCCGGCGATGTTGTGGTTGGTCGGCAGTCGGGACGTAAATGCGCGGCCGCCGCCCGGTCTGTTTCCGTTGGCATGTAGGGCTAGGTGGCGCTGCGGAGCAGGTTGGTCAGTACCTGTTGGCCGCGGACGGTGAGCACGGCCGTCAGGGAGCGCCGGTGTGGCACCTGCCGCAGGTGTCCGTCGGCGAGCAGCACATTGAAGGTGTCGCGGACGGTGCCCTCTGAAGGACGATTGGTGCCATCTGAAGGGGCATCCACCGTGGCGGCCAGCTCACGCACCGTCCAAGTACGAGTGGGATCCTCAAGCAGCGCCGTGTAGATGCAGCGCCGCTTTCCCACCATCGATACACCGTCCGAGCCCAATTGCTCACCGCCTAGTCAGATTGGCCTGCCGCATGGGACGGGCTGCTGTCAGTGAGCGACGTGTCGGCCGCCACGGGCGTCCCATGGATCGGCTGGTCGGAGGCGTTGGCCGGTGAGCCGATGGTGACCGCGACCCACTCGGCGTTATGCCGACGAGCGTGCGTGGTTGCCGGCTTCGGGGAAGGCAGCATCAGGTGGCCATGCGGGCGTGGAGGGTGACGTTGCTGCCGACGCGTAGCAGGACCCCCGGGTCCAGCATGAGTCGGTCGAACTGGTCGAGTTCGGCGCTGGTGAACCCGACGGTGCCGGTGAGCTGATCCCGCAGGTGCCGGGCGGTGTGGCGGTAGAGGGCGCATCCGGGTCCGCCTCCGCGGCTGGTCTCGGTGTGCGTGGTGGCGCACACCTGGTCCATGCCCAGGGCAACGAGCAGCCCAATGGTGGCGTCGGCCGACGGACAGGCCGCCGGAGACCGAGTGAGTGCATGGATCGCCCGGATAACCTGGTCGATGACGGTGGTGCCACCTGGGACAGCGGTGTAAACGACCGGCGGGGCGACGATGGTGCCGGCGAGGATAAGCCAGCCCCCGGAGCGGAGCAGCGCAATCACCGGTGCCAGCGCGCCGAGATGGTCTGGCTGACGGTGGGCGAGCACGATGTCGTAGCCCCGTGGATCAGCAGGTGAATCCGTCCCGGTTGAAGCGTCGACGGCGGTGACCTGTCCGCTCGCGCCGACCAGGCGGGAGACGTGCGCGATGTCGGCCGCGCCAGTGAGGTCTAAGACTCGGTGCCCGGTGCTGACGTTGACCCGCTCGAGTTGGTCGGTCAGTAGTCGCGTGAGTGTTGCTTGTGCCGCTGCGTGCCACTGCTGTCCGCCGATCGGCGCCTCGGTGTTGATGTTCTGGTCAGCGCGGCTAGTGCTATGAATCATGGTGTTGAGCTCCCATCGGTGATGCCGCCGCGAAGTCGTGTGGCGGGTCGTCGATTCCGGCCGGGTGGCCGTGGCGTTGGTCGACGCAGTTGGCACGCATGCGGGCTAGTTCTTGGCGCAGGCGCGGGCCGTCGCGGTGACCTGGGTGCGCGGCGCGGTGCTCGGCGGTGGCTCGGGCGAGGAGTTGACGCGCTTGGGCGCAGTGCCCGTCTTGATAAAGGACGAGGGCGAGGGTCGCTTGGGCGGCGAGGGTGGGCAATGCCCGGGGACCGTCGGCGAGGGTGTGGTGGCGGATGAGATCGCGGCAGCAGTCGGCGGCTTCGGGGAGTTTGCCGGTACGGCGGTACGCGATGGCCAGGACCTTGAGGGCGCCACGTGCCTCCGGTGACGTGGCGCCGCGCAGCCGCCGCAGGGAGCGGCAAGCCCACCGGGCCCAGGGCAGTGCGGCGCTGGGATCGTCGTTCGTGAGGGTGAGTTCTGCGAGCAGGGCGGCAGCGTTGGCGGTGGCGACGTCCAGGGCGGGGGCAGGTCGTCGGTGGGATCGGTGTGCAGCAGGCCGGTCTGCAGCGCTTCGATCGCGCGTGCGTGGTCGCCGTGATCGGCGCGTGCCCGGACGTAGGTGAGCCGTTGTGCCATGGACATCCGGGGTCCGACGAGCTGTCGGGGCTCGGATCGCCACGTGATATGCAGGTCGGTGGACCCGGCTCCGACCGCGACGCGGTGGATGCCTCCGGGTGCGTACGCGGCAGCGCATTGAATCTTGCCCGGAGGTACGAGGTGAGGGGCGCGGTGCAGCACGGCTTGGGCGACCGTGTCGCGCAGCGCTTGCGCTGGCAGGGGTGCGCGTCCGCAGGCGGGCATGCACAGGTAGACCGGCTGGCGCCCGGGCAGCTGCACCAGGATCATCGGGTGGTCGCAGTCATGGCAGGTCACCAGGCCCGGCGGGACGGGGGCGGCTGGCACCGCGCGGGCTCGCGCCACCCACTCGTCGATCGTGGCGGATGACAGGCCACGCTCGCGGGCCACCTCGCTGATCGCATGGTGTAGGTCGTGCTCGACGGCACGCTTGAGCGTCGCGGCGACCGCGTCGGCAACGAACGCAGGCGTCCATGGGGTAACCGGCGTGCTCCGCGACGGCATAGCTTGTCCCTTTCCTGATCAGGTGGTTCTCGCGGTTGGCAAGCCAGTCAGTGCTGGCCATGAGGGGATTGCTTGGGTGCAGACGGCGCGGTGGTTTTCACTGGCGGGCGTCGCAGCGATGTCCGTGATGCGGGCGCGATGTGGATCGCCTTTGGGCAGGTAGCGGGCGGCGATGGTCGTGGCGACGGTGAGGCAGCGATGGGCGATGTCGCGCCATCCGCAGTCGCGGTAGAGGCACGCGAGTTGTGTAAGCGTTTTCAGGCTGACCGGCGCTTCGGGTCCGTGCCGTTGTGCGGCAGTGGTGTAGACGTCTGCGAGGTCTCGGATTGCCCTTTCACAGCGGCCGACGCGGTGGTGTGCCTGGGCCATGCCGGCGCGGGCGTACAGGGTCCGCTCGTGGCCGTGGCCGAGTTCGGCGGTGGCGAGGTCGACCAAGTCGCGGTAGGCGGTGACGGCCTGGTCGGCGTGTCCGGTCAGCGCGGCCAGGGGTGCCAGCATCGCCGCCGCGTCGAGGCGCTCCGCGGGGTGATTGGTGCGGTGGGCGAGCGTGTGGGCGTAGACCGCCCACTGGTAGGCGTCATGGAGATCACCCAGCGTCTGCCGCGCGGCGGCGTGGTCGATTGCCCTCCGAGTGGGCATCTGGTGGAGCCCTCGCGCCGGTTGCGGTGCCCGGGGCATGGTGAGGTGCATGGTTGTTCCCTTGCGTTCGTCGAAGGGCTGGCGGGGACTGTGCGGTGAGGCACGAGGCGCCGGTCAAGTGCTGCTCACGTCGGTGGGCCTGAAGTGGCAGCCAGCCGATGGGTTCCGTCCTGGCCCGGCGCGCTAGTGGGCGGGGCTTGGGCGATGGTGGAGGTGAACTGGTAGGAGCGCAGCACCACCATCGGGTCGGCCATCAGCTCGGAAAAGCGGTCCAGGTCTTCTTCCGTCGCGCCGTCGACCAGCAGTTGGTCGGCCAGTTGGAGGACGTTGTCGGCGTAGAGCTGGCAGCCGGGGCCGCCGCCGGTCCAGGTGCTGGCGGTGGTGCGGGCGTGCACGTGGTTCATCCCGGCGTGCAGCAGCAGGGAAGCTGCCCTGTCGCCCCAGTGCAGGTCGACGCCCTGGCTGGCGAGGACGTCGAGAACGCGGTGCACAACGGTGGCGAGTAGTTCCGCGTCTTCGGGGGAGGGAGCGCGGTGCACCCACATCTGGGCGTAGACGATGTCGCCGAGGACCAGCCATCCGCCCGGCTTCAGTACGGAGATCATCTCGTCGAGCAGGTCGGTTCGGTTGGCAAGCGGCGCCAGCGCGCAGCGCGCATTGATCAGGTCGAACGGCGCGGTTTCGGCGGGTATTTGCAGCCCGTGGTGCAGGTCGCGTTCGTAGACGTGGACGATCGCGGTGGGGTCGAGCAGTTTCGCGTCGTCGTCTAGGGCGACGACGCGACCCGACGATCCGACCAGGCCGGCGAGGTGACGCGTGAGCGAACCAGCTCCAGCGCCGACATCGAGCGCTCGCTGCCCGGTCCGGACTCCGATGCGCGCGAATTCACGTGTCGTGATCGGGTCGAACACCTTTGTGAGGTCTCGGGGCGGCGTGCTGCTGCTTATCTGGTTGCGTTGTTGGGTGGACGTCATCGGTTCCTCCTAGGTTCAACCCTGGTTCGCGAGAACGCGGATGCCGCTGTGGGTCCAGCGCAGCTCGACGGACTCGGGGCTGTGGACGAGGGCCTGATCGACAAGCCGGATCAGGTGTTGGCGTAGGTCGGCTCGGGTGGACTCCTGCCATCGCTGGTAAGTAATGAGTGGCCGGGTGGCCGCGGTGCGCCGGTCGTAGGCGGCGGCGAAGCCGACGACGAGTGCTTCCAGATGCTCCGCGTCGTACAGAGCCCCAGGGCAGAAGCAGACATAAAAGCGGCGACGCGGGGCGGCGGCGTAGGGCTGGAGGAGACCTCGGCAGGTGGTGCAGCTGCCAGGTCGGTGAGCAGCCAGAGGCTGGTGTCGTCGTCGTTCACGTTGTCACCGCCCTTGCTCGCTTAAAGGTGGGTGGGGTGGTCGGCGGCGCCGTTCGGGTCGGCGACGCCAACCACCCACCGCCGCCCGCGGTGGATGCTCGGACGGCGGCCCTGCACCTGATGGGGCCGGACCTGCCAGGTGCAGGGGTACAAGCGAGGCGCGGAGGTCGCTTGGCCGGGCTGCGAAGGGCGGCGTCGGCGGTCATCGTGGGGATCCCGCGGGAACGGCGAGCACGTCGTGCAGGCGGGTGGGATTGGCGCGCAGCTCGGCTGCGGGGGCGTGCAGGGCGATGGTGCCCCGGTCGAGGACGGCGACGTCGTGCGCGATGTCGAGAGCGAGGGCAAGGTTCTGCTCGGCGAGCAGGACAGCACTGCCGGTCGCAGCAAGGCCGGTGATGATCGCGGCGAGCTGGCCGACGACGGCAGGAGCGAGGCCCTCGGAGGGTTCGTCGAGGAGCAGCACCTGCGGCCCGGCGAGCAGGGCGCGGGCCAAGGCGAGCATCTGCTGTTCGCCGCCGGAGAGTTGGTGGGGCCGGTGGTGACGACGCTCGCCCAGCGCGGGAAACAGGTCGAGGATCTGCCGTGCGGTGATGCTGCGGGGGCGGCCGGGATGCGGTCGGGGCAGCGCGAGGTGCTCGGCGACGGTGAGGCCGGCGAACAGGCGGCGTCCTTGCGGAACGAGGCCGACGCCGGCGCGGCAGCGGCGGCGGGCAGAAAGGCCAGTCACCAGCCGGTCGTTGAGGACGATTTCAGTACCCGACAGCGCGGGGTGCAGGCCAGCGATGGTGTTGATCAAAGTGGTCTTGCCGGCGCCGTTGCGGCCGACCACGGCGCTCACCCTCCCGGCCTGCACATCGAGGCTGACGCCGGTGAGCACAGGCGCGCCGTGATGCCCGGCTCGCAGGTTGCGCACCCGCAGGACCGGCGGCGCGTCTGCGGGTGGGCCGGTGGTAACGCCGGGCGTTGTGGGCCCGTGGTCGGCGGGATCGGCCTCAGCGAGGTAAACGCGGCGCACGTCCGGGTGGGCGCGCACCTCTTTGGGGGTGCCGGTGGTGAGGTGTTGGCCGTGGTGCAGGACGGTGACGGTGTCGGCGACCGCAGCGACGAGATCGAGGTTGTGATCGACCAGCAGAACGGCGATCTCTGTGGGCAATGCGCTGATCAGCTCGGCAAGGCGGGTGACCTCGGTGCTGGCGAGGCCGGCGGAGGGTTCGTCGAGCAAGAGCAGTCGGGGCTGGGCGGCCAGGGCGACGGCGACTTCGAGACGGCGTTGGTCGCCGTACGAGAGCTGGCTGGTGGGCCACTGGGCGCGCTCGGCCAGCCCGACCCGGTCCAACGTGTCCAGGGCCGCCGCCGACGCGCGAGGCCGCAGGCGCAGCGCGGCCAGGTGCTGCCCGGGCACGGCGAGTAGAACGTTCTGCGCAACGGTCAGCGGGCGGGCGAGAGCGGGATGCTGCCAGGTGCGTGCGATTCCGGCGCGGGCGCGGCGGTGGGCGGGCCAGCGGTGGATGTCGTTTCCGGCGTAGTGGATGCGCCCCGACGTGGGCCGCAGGGTGCCGGCGATCAGGTGCAGCAGGGTGCTCTTGCCGGCGCCGTTGGGTCCGATGAGCGCATGCCGGGCCCCGGCGTACAGGTCGAGGCTGACCTCGTCGACGACTCGACGGGCGCCGTAGGCGCGGCTGACGGTGTCCAGTCGCAGCAGCGGTGTGCTCATGTCCGCTCCCGATCGCGTCGGGTGATGAGGCCGGCCAGCCGATGCCGGGGCAGGTAGGCCAGGGCGAGGAAGCAAACGCCGAGCAGGGTGATGCCGTGGCCGCTG
This sequence comes from Micromonospora sp. NPDC048843, assembly GCF_040649965.1. Classification (NCBI taxonomy): domain Bacteria; kingdom Bacillati; phylum Actinomycetota; class Actinomycetes; order Micromonosporales; family Micromonosporaceae; genus Micromonospora; species Micromonospora sp. NPDC048843. The sequence goes on along the minus strand of NZ_JBEZGJ010000032.1, from coordinate 19,672 downwards.
AGTAGGCCACCGGCCCAGTCCCGGGCGGCCACCAGGAGGATCGCGGCGGCGCAGGCGCCGATCATGCTGCCGGACCCGATCAGCGCGGCGGCGAGGGCGATCGCGGATACGCCCATGGCGGCGTCGGCGGGCGAGACGTATCGGGTCACCGCAATGAGCAGCGCGCCGGCCGCGCCAGCGATCGCACCGGCGAGGGTGTAGGCGGCGAGGAGGAGTCGGCTGGTGTGGTGGCCGGCGGCTTGCACGCGGGGCTCGTGGGCGGCGATGCCGCGCAGGAGCAGGGCGAAGCGAGTGCGGGTGAGAAGGATGACGGCGGTGCCGATGATCAAGGTGCACGCGAGGACGTACAGGTACACCCAGCCGGGCCGGACCATCGGCGGCAGGCCGGGCAGCGCGACCACCGCCCCGGTGTGGGTGCCTTCGCTGCCGCCCAAAGCCCACTGGCCGGCGGCGGCGTGCACGAGTTCACCGATACCGAACGTGACCATGAGAAAGGTGGTGGCCCGGACCCGCACCGCCAGCAGGCCGGTCACAGCGGCGGCGATCGCCCCGGCGGCGCTCGCCGCGAGCAGGTGGACCGGGCCAAGGTTGGTAAGCGTGGCGAGCGTGGCGGCGGTATACGCGCCGACGACGAGGTACGCGGCCTGCCCGAGGGGTGGTTGCCCGGCCAGCCCTACCAGCAGCTGCGCGCTCATCGCGAGTACCGCCATGAGCAGGGCGGTGGCGGCAAGCGAGACGACGTAGGCGTTGACCATCCATGGCAGCGCCACTGCCGCCGCGACGACGATCCCGGGGGCGATGGGTACCAGGCGCGCCGTCCGGCTGACGGTTAGGCGTTCGGTCGTGGCGGTGTTGGGGGCGGGTGTGAGGGTGGTGGTCACGCGGGCCGTCCTGCAAGCGAGGGGCGGTGTCGGATGGTGAGCGCGATCAGCATCGCGGCGGCAAGGACAAACGCGGCGGCACCGGGGACGAGGGCGACGCCGAGGGTGAGGGTTTGGCCGACGCCGAGGGCGGCGAGCAGGGCGCCGCGGATGCTGCCGAGGCCGCCGACGACGCAGACGATCAGGGAGTAGACCAGGATCGTGGTGTCCACGCCGGGGGCCGGGCCGATGACCGGGGCGCCGAGCACGCCGGCGGTGACCGCGAGGACTCCCCCGCCGACCAGCACGGCGGCCCGGGTCGTGCGGGTGCGTAGTCCGGTGGCGGCGGCCATGTCGGGGTCGGCGACCACGGCTCGCACGACCGCTCCGGCGCGGGAACGCTCGACGAGCCAGATCAGCAGCACCACGATCAGGGCGGCGACCGCGATGAACCCCAGCCGGTAGAGCGGGTACTGGTAGTCGCCGAGGCTGACCGACCCGGCGAGTGCGTGGGGTGGGTCGACGGAGCGCGGTTCGGCGCCGAAGACGGTGCTGAACTGGTCGGCGGCGATGTACGCCACCCCGAGGGTGGCGAGCACCTGGTCCAGCGGGCGGTCCGTGAGGGGGCGCACGGCGGCGGCGAGGCCCGCTCCCCCGAGCGCGCCGACCAGGACCGCGGCGGCGAGGGCCAGGCCGAGGCCGGCCGAGCCGCCGTCGGCGAGGTGCCAGGCGAGGTACGCGCCAGCGAGGTAGAGGGTGCCGTGGGCCATCGAGAACACCCCGGCCACGCCGAAGATCAGCGTGAGTCCGGCCGCGATGACGAACAGCAGCAGTCCGTACGCGACCCCGTCCAGCGCGGTGATCGTGTAGGGGTTCACCAGCCCGCTCAGGCCCACGGCACTCCTCCTTCCGAACGCAGGTCAGGCGGAGGCGAGGCGCCGGCCGATGGTGGTGTGCATCAGGTAGCCCGACAGCATCAGCTGCGGGTCCATCAGCACCTGCCGCAGCTCGGCCAGGTCATCGCGGCTCATGCCGGCGGCGACCAGTTCGGCTTCGCGCTGGATCGAGTTGGAGTGGTGCAGCCGGCAGATGCCGGTGCCGCCGCGCCACGAGCGGGACTCGATGCGGCTCTCGACAGCGACCAGGCCGAGGCGCAGCATCACCTCCGGCACCCGCTGCGCCCAGCCCATGTCCGCGCCGCGAGACTCGCCGTAGGCGAGCAGGGCGCCCTGGAACCGCTCGATCAGCTCGGTCGCCCGAGGGCTGGGGCTACGGCGGATCATGTCGCGCCAGGTGCAGTCCCAGTCCGCCACCACCACCGCGCCGCCCGGGACGAGAGCACGCGTCAGGTCGGCGAGGACCTGCTCCCGCTCAGGCAGGTGCATCAGCACCAGACGGGCGACGATCGCCTGCTGCGACCCCGCGGGCAGTTCGATCTCGCGGATGTCGCCGGCCCGGACCGTGACATTGGGACCCTCAGGGATGTAGCGGGGGTCGAGGTCCACGGCGGTGACGTGCCCGTCCGGGGCGACCTGGTCGGCCAGCCAGGTCGTCAGCGTGCCCGCCCCGGCGCCGATCTCCGTGACCTTCCAGCCCGGCCCGACCCCAAGCTCGAACAGGGTCCGGCGGGTGCCAGCGTCGAGGATCTCAGCGAGGTGACGCAGCTGGTTGGCGGCCTCAGTGGTGGCGTTGTCGAACATGTACCCGGCCTGCTGCTCGCCGGTTGCGGTCGTGGTCATGGTGTCTGTGCCTTCCGGTGTCAGGAGCCGAGGGTGGTGAGCGTCTGCACGGTGCGGTTGACCCACACCTGCCCGTCCTGGGCCACTTCCCGCAGGTAGTACGCCTGCACAGGGGTGTGGTTCGTCGGCCCGAACTGCCATGCGCCCCGAGGCGAATCAATCGACCCCACCCGCGGCAGCGCCGCCGTGAGCGTCTGCGAGGTCAGCCCGCTGGCCGCCGCACTCGCGGCGTTCGACGCGGTCGGGCTGCTGCTCGCCGCGTTGCCGGGGGCCGGTGCGGTGCCGGTGGGTGTGGTCGCGGGTGCGTCGGGCTGAGCGAGCGCTTCGGCGATGGCCCTGTCCAACACGAGCGCCGCGTCCCACGCGCAGACGTGGTAAAGGTTCGGCAGCTTCCCGTCGTTGGCCGAGGTGAACCGGCGCACGAAGTCACGGTTGGCCGCGTTGTCCAGCGTCGACGAGTAATTGAGCGTGGTGTAGATGCCCTTGGCCTGCTCCTTCAACGCCGCCAGTGGCGCGCCTTCGGTGAGGAAGCCCGAGGCGTACAGCGGCGTGGTGATGCCGTACTGGCGGTACTGCTTGACGAACTCGATCGCGGAGCCGCCGGCGTAGAAGGTGTAGACGGCCGCCGGCTTGGCCTCCTTGATCTTCGTCAGGTACGGGGAGAACTCGGTCGTCGGCGCCGGCGCCCACGGCGTCCACGTCGGCTCCCCGCCCGGGTTCGCCAACTGCCCACCCGCCTTGCGGAAGGCGGTGACGAAGCCACCGATCTGATCACGGCCGCCGATGTAGTCCGGGCCGATCACCCACACCCGCCCGTTGCCGATCGTCGTGCGCAGGTAGCCGGCGATCGACGCGCCGGTCTCCTGGCTCAGCCACGATGTCGACCACAGGTAGGTGGGATCGGCGATCGTGGAGGGCCGCCCACCCATGCCGATCAGCGGCACCTTGGACTCGTTCAGCAGCGGGTACAAGGTCTGCACGGTTTCGGCGGTCCCCCCGCCGACGAGGGCGAGGACTTTATCCTGCTCGATGAGCTTGCGCGCCGACGCGAGGGCGGTGGCCCTGCCGTCGCCCTCGTCGGCCTCGATCACCCGTACGGGTCGACCGCCGAGCTTGCCGCCCAGCTTGTCCAAGGCCAGCCGCCACCCCGCGGCTTGGTCGTCACCGATTGCCTTGTAGGGCCCACTCTTCGGCACGATCAAGCCGATGCGGATCTCGGTGGCGGTGGTGTCCGCGTCGCTGAGACTCGATCCGGCGCAGCCGGCGACAGCGAGCAGGGTGGTGGCAGCGATGGCGGCGGTCGCCGTTCGCCAGCGATGGTGCCGGCGGCCGGTTGGTTGAGGAGTCACGAGAGTCGACGTCCTTCCGTTCGGAGGGGATGGGGCGAGGGCCGTGCGTGGTGCTGGGGTGGTACGACAGAGCTGGCCGAGCGGTGCAGGACGGCCAGGACGGAGGCGGGTTCCGTGGCGTCGCAGGTCAGGACCGGCACCTGCGCGCTGACCTGTAGGGCATCGCGGATCTCGCGGCGGTTGCGAGTGCCGCCGAGCGGCCGGTTGATCGCGACCAGGTACGGCAGGTCACGGGCGTCGAGGTAGTCCATCGCCGGATAGGACACCGGCAGGCGGGTGGTGTCGACCAGCACGACCGCGCTGGTGGCGCCGAGAGCGAGGTGGTCCCACATCCACCACCAGCGCCGCAGCTCCGGCGTCACGTGCAGGATGACGGTGGCGCCGGTGGACAGGGTTGCGTAACCGATCTCTCCGACCTCTCCCGGCTGGCCGGGTAGCGTCGAGCGGCCACGCTGAGCGGCCCGCAGGAAGCAGGACTTGCCCACACCCGCGCCGCCGGTCACCAGCACCTTGACCGTCGGGGCGGCACGTCCGATCACGCCCGAGTCCGCGCTCATGCTCATCGCCGCCCGCACGCCGGCTCAGCCGGCAGTTCGCGGCCCTGGCCTGACCGCGTCGCCGATGCGCGTCGCCATGGTGGCCAGCTCGTAGGCGACCTGGGACGGGTCGCAGTCGTTGCGAGCGAGCGCCGCCAGAGACGACCCGTCAGGCACCTGCTGCACGACGAGGATCCCGTCTCGCATCGTCAGCATCTGGAAGTGCACGCCGCCGGTCTGCAGCAGGTCGGTGGCCCCGCGCGCCAGACTGACCAGGCCGGACACGATCGCCGCGAGTTGGTCACCGCGGTCGGTGTCTAGAGCATCGGTGCTGGCCAGCAGCAGGCCGTCGCCGGATACCGCGACGACGTGAGCCACTGCGGGTATCTGGTTGGCCAGATTGTTCAGAACGGTGGACAGCTGCGCATTTCGAGCAGTAGTGGCGAGGCTCATCGGCGTTCTCCTGTCGAGAGGGGAGGGGTGGACGGCGCGGCTCGCAGGCCGCGCATCGTGCCGGCGACCTGCGCCCGGATCGCCGCCGGGTCGATCTGCACGTGAGGCTCCGAGGGGGTCCGCTGCGCCGGGAGGCCACCGGGGACGACGTGCGCCTGGGGACGACGTTTAGGCAGACCGGAGGGAGTGCGTCCATCGGTTGCTGGTTCGGCGGCGGACGCCGCCGCTTGCCAGCCCGCGTCGGCATCGGTGCTGAAGCCACGCTCGTCGCTGCCAGGCGGCCACAGCCATGGCGACTGGGCTGCCATCGCCTGAAACATCGGTGGATCGGGCGGTCGCGGCGCGCCGACCGGCAATGACATCGGGCCCCGCTGGCGGGGCACGGGCGGCAGCTCCATCGTCGCGTCCGTTTGCGGGGGTGCTGGTGGCGCCGGCACCAACGGGGTCTGCCTGGTCGGACCGGTCCAGCCAGTCCCCGTCCACGGCGCCGCGACCGGATGAGCGGCCGGCGCGGGAGCCGGCCGCGTCGGGCGTTGGATCTGGCTCGGTACGACGATCTCGCGTACGTGCACCCGGGTGACGTATTCGGCCGGCACTATGACCTCGGCGGTGACGCCGGTCGGCTGGGTAGCACCTAGGCGTACCCGCACCCCGAACTCGGCCGCCAGCCGGGAAATCACGACCAAGCCCATCTGGTCAGTGACCGCAACCTCCATCTCCGGACTCGCCAACAGCGCGTTGGCGCGAGCGAGTTGCTCAACCCCCATCCCGAGACCGGAATCGGTAACCAGGATTTGCACGTCATGCCCCGACCACCCCGCGAACACCCGCACCTGCACGGCAGAGAACCGGGTCGCGTTGTCCAGCAGCTCCGCGAGAATCGACTTCACCGCGTCAACCGCACGGGCATCGACCTCGACCTCGACCAGCTGCTCCATCGTGATTCGGACGAAGCCCTCGATCTCCGACAGAGCGGCGTTGACCAAGTCCGCGAGCACCACCGGATGCGGCTGTGACTGGCCGGGGCCACCACCGGCAACGATCAGGAGATTCGCCCCAAAGCGGCGCAGCCGGGTCGCCTGCTGGTCAGCGGCGAACACCCTCGCCAACCGATCCGGGTCTTCCTCATCACGCTCAAGACGATCGATGCTACCGAGCAGTTGATCGGTCAGCGCCTGCACTCGCCGGCCGACAGAGGTGATCATGGCGCTGACTAAGGCGCGTCCCCGTGCCTGCCCCACTGCCGCGTCTACCGCCGCGCCCAACACCAGGTTGAACGCGTTCGCGACCTGCCCGACCTCGTCGTGGCCGACAACGGGCACCGCCACTCCACCGGTGTCGTGGGCCAGCCGCTGTGCCGCCGCCGGATCCGATGTCGCCCGTAACCGCGCCACCAAGGCTGGCAGTTCCACGTCCGCGACGCGGCGCGCGCCCTGCTCCAGCGACGACAACTGTGCAACCAACGAACGGGCCACCCGCACCGCCGTCACCGCAGCGACCAGCAACATCAGCAGCCCGACCGCGGCTTGCACCGCCGCCGCGCGGACCTGGTCCATCCACAGGTCATCAGCAGCAGCCGCGATGTCAGCGTTCACCGCTGCCTGCACCTGGGCCAACAGGTCCGCCCGAGTGGTCATCACCCGGCTCCATTGCTCGGCGCCGCCCGGAAGCCGCACCGGCTCATACACGCCGGTGCCGGAGACCAGCCCGTCTAGGCGCACCGCAGCGAGGACGTCCGCGCCGGTCAACGTCCGCCCTAACCGCGCCTTCCATGACGGGCGCGCCAAGGCGTCGAACTCGCGCAGCGCCTCGTCCTGGCCGGACCGGGCGGCCACAATCTCCGCGTGCAGCGCCGGGGTCAACCGGCGCGCCGCCACGGCCTGCAACACCGCCACCTGCTGCTGACCCACCGCCTCACGGGCCCGCGACACCGCCGCCGACGCCCGCATCTCATCCGCCAACTGCGGTTCGACACCGCTCTGCGCCACCGCCGACAGCAGATCACCGAGATCAGCGAGAACGACCCGGTACCCAAATGCCACGGCGGACAGCGCCGCCGGGCCGTCTCCGCGCACCCGCTGCCGCTGCGCCTGCACGTCCGCCAACCCGGCGTCAGCGCGGGCCAGGACAGCGCGCACACCCCCGGGCGGGTCTTTGAGTTCTCCTCGCAGTACCCGGAATCGGGAGATCGCCTCATCGGCGCGCTGCACGGCCCGCTCGAAATCCGCTGGCGTCACCTTTGACCCCGGCAGCAGCAGACCCACTGCGGTAATCCGCTCCGCCTGCAGTCGCTGAGTTACCTCGGTCGCCGACGCACCGACGGAGAACAAGTCCCCGGCCCCCTCAGCGGCCCCGGCTTCTCCCACAGAGGACCACAGTCCGAAACCCGCCGACACCATCGCGACCAGCACAGTCGGCAGCACGATCAGCGCGGCCTTCCACCGCACCGACATATCCGCCAACCGGCGGCCCACTCTGACCCGTGAGACCCGCATCGCACCGCTACTGGACGCGCTCACACCGCCGCCCGGCTGTCCTTGGATGCGGTCCCGCAGCCACGCCCGCTCCACACCGCGTCGCGCGGCGAGCGCCGCCCGGTCGCCGTAGCAAGCGCCTGCTCGTTGACGGGCATGCCGGCGGAGAGTTGCCGGCCGGTCGATACCAGCAGCTGCGGCGCGATGGCCAAATGCGCCACCAGCGGCGTGATCAGCAGAGGCATGAACCTCCTGGCAACAGGCACGGCGAACCTTCCCTCGGTGAGTTGGTATCGCTGGCTGGTGGGTACAGCGCAGCAGCGGCGATGACGCCGGCATAGAGCGACCTAAGACGAAAGCGATCAATGTCGGCTAGCCCTGCCAAGCGGTTCTGACAATCCGCCGACATTCCCGGCGCCAGCAACATCCGTGGAAGATGAATGTCAGTGGATTGTCGGAGATTGACGACAACCCTTATCGACAGCGCCAGCAACGGCATTTGATGTTCGAGTCGCCGCCCCGTGCACTCAACAGACGATGAGGGACCGCAGCTGCGATGCGGCAACGCGATCCGCTGTATCCACTACCCCTTGGGAGGGCATGCACCATGGCCAGCTCATCCATGGCGGCGGTGCTCTATCGGTCACTGCCACACGTCCGCGACTTTGAACGCGCTGCACCACCTCGGGAGCCAGTCAGCACTGCGGCGCGCCTCGACGTCGCCCTCACTCTGCTTGTAATAGCCACCGCGCGTGCGCTACACGCAGGCGCGCGGTGAAAAGCGCGATGCTCGACGAGCGCATCCTCACCCAGCTCCGAGGCGACCTGCTCGCCGCATCCCGACGAGTACCGACGCGACGACACATCATCCAGACGTGCGAGCTGTCCTCGGTAGAACGCTGGGTCTTTTCCGATGACAGCAGCCTGATCTGCAAGCTCGCCACCGCACCGTTCACCGACGAAGCGACCGTCCTTCGTGCGCTCCACAACCAGCAAGCCCCGGTCCCGCTGCTGAACGGCTACACGATGCGCCCCGACGGTCTGGGCATGCTGATCGAAGACCTTGGCGAGCCGAGCCGGACCGCGACGTTCGCGGAGGCTGCCGCCGCGGCCCGGTGGGTTCACGCCACTGCTGGCCTCCCCAACCTCCCGACCTTCGACGAAGCGGGCCTTGCGCGGCTGCCAGAGCAAGGACTCGACGCGTTGAACGAGCTCCGTCGGCAAGGGCGCTTCACCCACGACGCGGCAGGGATCGAGGTGGCGCTGCAGCGACTCGCTGCCGCCGCACGACACAGGGCCGACGGTGCCGAGCGATCACCGTTCGGGCTGTGCCACGGCGAGTTCCACCGCACGTCGCTGCACGTCAGCCGCGTCGGGTGCCGCCTCATCGACTGGGCCAAGGCATTTACCGGACCGGGCCTACTCGACTTGGCCACCTGGTTCGGCACCCGTACACCTACCGAACCGCGACTCCTCACCAGACTCATTCACGCCTACGTCGCCGCAGGCGGCAATCCCGACGCGGAAGCTGACCGGGGCGGGCTTCCCGCTGCCCGATGGGCGCTGGGCTGGCACCGGGTGTGGGCAGCCTGCTGGATGCTCACTACCGCCGCCGCTGGCCACTACCAAGCTTCCGCCGATCGGCACCATACCCAAGTCGTCCTCCGGCAACTCCGAGCCGCGGTGGACCTACTCGGAGCACCGCCGCTCATCAGCACCAACTGCCCATCACCTACCGCAGGAAGATCCTCGTGAAGCGCCTCGTCGTCGACACCCGCGCCTCGTCCTGCTACTGCCGCACACGTCCGTGGGCGGCGGACGGCCGCAAAGCGCTGGTGCAGATGAATGCCAATCGCGTCGTGACCGGTCGCTTCGCGGACAAACTCCACCTCGTCCGGACCCGCTTTCCCGATGACGAGCTGCCGCTAGGAGGCTGCGACGCCGACGAGCTGATCTTCGTCTTCGTCGACGGGCAGGTTGCGATCCGCCCGTACCTAGTGTTCGCCGCCCGCACGCCCGCCTCCCAACACCACGACACCGAGTTCCCGGTTGGCAGCATCCTCGACACGGACCTCACGCCCGGGCCTAGCCGGTACGATTTCCACACCCGCTACCAGCCCGGCGGCAACCGGACCTGCGGCTCCTGCACGCGAAGCGGGCAGTGCGGAAAGAGCTGTCCCGCAGCGGTCGTCGCGTCAGGCGGGCGTATTGGTGACGTCGACAGCAAACAGTGCCCGTCACCGAATCAGGCGGCCGCAGCCTGCTTCCGCTCGCCGCCGGCGTGAGGTGATCAGCCTGTTCATCGCCATCGAAGGTCCCAACGGAGTTGGCAAGAGCACCGTCGCCCGACTCCTCGCCGACTGTATCGCCGGTCTCGGCCCCGCCGGTGTGCACCTCACCGCGGAGCCGACTCGCACCCCGCTGGGCCAGCTCCTGTGCCGGCAGGAGGACTTCCTCCACGGCAAAGCCCTCGCCCTCGCCCTCGCCGCCGACCGCGCCGCACATATCGAGAGCGAGATCATCCCTCGCCTCGACGACGGTTTCCACGTCGTCACCAATCGGTACGTCGCGTCGTCGCTAGTCCTACAACGCATTGACGGCCTCGACCTCGCCGAGATTTGGTCCTACAACCGCTATGTCCTGCCCGCCACCGTCATCTACCTCGAAGACGACCCCGACGTCATCCGCGCCCGACTCGCCGCCCGACCGCACCTGACCCGTCTCCAACGCGCCTGTTCACCCGAGAAGGAGCTCGCGCTCTACCGCGATGCCGCAACCCATCTGCACCGGCAGCAGTGGCGCCAACACGTCGTCGTCTGCCACGGCCTCACCCCCGAGCAGGTCGTGGACACTATCCTCGGCCTGCTACCCGCCGACGGCCCCTGACCAGCGAGGCTCCGCCGTGCTGTCCATCCTGACGATCAACGTGCAGGCCGCCGCGCTCGCACGCGCGCAGAACCTGCTGCCCTGGCTACTCCAGCGCGACGACCACCTGGTCATCCTGACCGAAACCAGCAACGGACCCGGCACCCGGCATCTACTCACCGGCCTTCGCGCGGCCGGGATGTCCGTCACCCACCAGCCCTCACTCGACGGCGACCGCGGCTGCGCTATCGCCAGCCGCATCCCGACCCGGCCCGCCCCAGACCTCAACGCCGGAATCAGCCTGCCCGGCCGCGCCCCCGCCGTCACCCTCGACACCCACCCCGACGTCACGATCCTCGGCCTCTACGTCCCCTCCAGCGACCGAGCGCCAGCCAAACTCGCCAAGAAACGAGCCTTCCTCACCACCGCCAGCGACGCCGTTACTCGGCTATCAGCCGACGACTGCGCACACCTGGTCGTCAGCGGGGACTACAACGTCATCAGCCGCGACCACCAACCCCGCTACCCCGGCTTCCAATCCTTCGAGTACGAGTTCCTCAACGCCCTCGACGCACTTGGGCTCGCCGACGTCCACCGGACCCTGCACCCGGACGTGCAGGCGTACAGCTGGATCGGTAGAAACGGCAGCGGCTACCGCTTCGACTATCTCCACGCCGGCGCCGCGCTCATGCCTACGGTGGTGTCCAGCACCTACCTACACCAGCCCCGCCAGGCGATGCTCACCGACCATGCGGCACTCACCGCCTGCCTCAACGTCACGCCGCACGCCGTTGCCGAGCGGTTAACTACTGCCGTGTCAGCACTGTTCTGAACAGTGTCGGCCTCGAATAATGCCTGCGGTCCCGCCGAGTCTGCTTCCCGCCTGCTGCGGATATGGAGCAGAGCGGAAGGCGGGCTGCGTCTCGTGAACCCGGACTTCCCTGGCACGTTTCTTTACGGAATCCAGCTAGAGTCGTGACGTTAGGTCACCTCAATGCCCATGGTCTTCTTAGCTGTCCCGCTCGTCTTCCTCGGAGCGTGATCGTGTCCGTTGCCCCGCCGCCGGAGCTCGCCCAATCCCGGGCTGCCCTCGGCAGAAGACTCGCCGAGGCGCGCAAGTCCGCCGGCTACACGCAAGAGACGCTGGCACCGCTGACGCACTACGGCCGCAGCACGATCGCGAACGTGGAGCGCGGTCGCCAGAGCATCGGCCGAGACTTCTGGGTTCGGTGCGACGAAATCCTGCATACCGGCGGTGTGCTCGCAGCGGAGTACGACCGGCTTCGAGTATTGGTAACGCGCAGCACCGCAGGACATCTCGACGGTGGACGGGCACGCGGGGCTACGTTCGCCACGCGCACAGAAACACCCGTGCCAACGGCGCTCTCCTTGCTCGCGCCCCAGGCAGCAAATGGCGATCTTGCCCCCCAGACGTACGTCGTTGACCTGTGGGCACCTGCCGGCAGGTTCTTCCCTGGACTGGCGATACCGGCCTACGTTCATCCTGCTGTGGCCGAGGACGGCCGAGTTCTCGCGGCGGTACCGGCCGGCTACTGCGACGATCGGCTCTTGCGCACGCCGCGACGGAGTCTGGTAGTAGGGCGGATCGAAACCGATCAGGGTGCCCAACTGTTCGGCTTGGACGCCCGTCACGCCCGCCAACGCCTCGCCCCGGCGGCCCCTGACGCGCGGCTCGTCATCCCGCAGGCATACCAGCTCGACGAACTGGTCCTCGCACTGTTGTGGGCTGTGGCGAACCTTGACGAAGCGCTGCTGGCCGACGATGCGCGTATTGAGCAGGCCACCGCTGAACTGGCCTCCTACGAGCAGATGAGCCGATCCGCTGTCAGCCACGATCTTGCCGCGGATCTCAGCGACGTCGGCAGGATGTGGCTTGGGTCGGTTTTCTGCGCCGGACACATCCACCGACACGCCGACGCCCTCACCTCGACCCCGGCCTACTGGACCCGCGAACAGCGTGGCGAGGAAGCCAGCACCTGGCTGCTGTTCGCCCATAAGCAGAGGTATCTGGACCTCACCGCCGCGCGCGCCGGAAGTCACCGCATCATCCGCGCGTTCTGCATCCCTCGCGCGGCAGTCGACGCCTCCCCTCGCGGCGAGCGGATCCTCCTGCTGTTGGCGGTGACCCTGATGGAGTCATACGGAATCGAAGTCGTCATCACCGACGAGCCGGAGTACGCAGGCACACCCGGCTTCGTGACTGATAGCGACCGTCACGCGGTGCTCGCCAACTGGGTCGGCGCCCAAGGCATCTGGCACGTCGACGTCACCGACGACCACCGCACCGTGCGCCAGTACGGCGCGGCCATCAACCACGCCAGCGGCCGGTCGGTTATCGCCGCGGCGTCTCCGCCCGCACGCCTGCGTGTCCTGGCCGAATACCTGGATCTGAACTGGGAGACGCTCGCCAGTCGTTGCCGAGACCTCGCCGACCAGGGGTGCGCCGCCGTTGTGCAACCCCGCAGCCGACATCTGTCTACCGCCGGCATCGACCGCGCCTGCCGCTACCTCGCCGACGCCGCTGCATTGACCGACTAGTCTTCCGACAGCAATGATCGTCGCCGTCGGGAGGCCAGAACATTGTCATCGGGGAAGCGAGTATCGCCGCGGGTGACGGTCTTCGGGCTTGGCGGCACTATCGCCATGACCACCTCAGAGGGCGGCGGCGTCGTCCCCGCACTGACCGCCGGTGATCTTGTAGCCGCTGTGCCCGGCCTTGCCGATACCGGCATCGCGGTCGACGTCGTCAACTTCCGTAGCCGCCCCGGCGCCTCCCTGACATTCGCCGACCTGGCTGACCTGGCCCGGAGCGTCCACCAGGCCGCCGCAGGCACCGCCGGCATCATCATCACCCAGGGCACGGACACCCTCGAAGAAACCGCCTACTACCTGCATCTCCTGCACACCGGACCGCAGCCCATCGTCGTCACCGGTGCCATGCGCAACCCCACCCTCGCCGGTCCAGACGGGCCCGCCAACCTCCTCGCCGCCACCAGGGTCGCTGCCAGCCCTCATGCCCGAGACCGGGGCGCTCTCGTCGTCATGGCCGACGAGATCCACGCCGCCGACCGTGTCCGGAAAACGCACTCCGTCAGCACTCAGGCGTTCACCTCACCCAACGGCGGCCCACTCGGCTACGTCGTGGAAGGCGAACCCCGCTTCATCAGCCGCACCACCCCCCGCCACGCTGTACCGACACCCGTACGCCAGCCGCGGGTAGGCCTCTACACCGCCACAGTCGGCGACGACGCGACTTACCTGTCCGCAACGGCAGCCCACTTTGACGGCCTCGTCATCGCTGGCTTCGGCGTCGGGCACGTCCCGGACACCTGGGTCTCCACTCTCACTGCGCTCGCCCAGCAGATCCCCGTGGTCCTCGCCTCCCGCATCGGTGCGGGACCTGTGCTCACCAGAACCTACGGCTTCCCGGGCTCCGAGCGGGATCTCACCGAACGCGGACTCATTCCTGCAGGCTTCCTCGACCCCTACAAGGCCCGGATCCTGCTTCATCTCACCCTTGCCGCAGGCGCCACCGCCCACGAAACGGCAGCGGCCTTTCGCGCCGTGGCCTACCCCGGCGAGCCGTGGCCATGGCCGCAGCAGCCGGCCACCAACGCCCCGACCGTCTGAAGGAGCCCTCTTGCGCAGCCGCGAAGTCGTCCCCGGACGTACCATCGTCGCCGTCTTCGACCACGGGGAAGACTTCTACGACGCCCTCGACCGCACCTGCCGCACCCATGACATCCGCCAGGGCTACATCCCTACGTTTATTGCGGGCCTCGCCACCGCGGACATCGTTGGCACCTGCGAACGCCTCGACAACCCCGACGCCCCCGTGTGGACCAAAGTCCACCTGACCAATATCGAGGCCCTCGGCGGCGGCACCCTCGCCTACAACCTCGACACCGACACCATCGAGCCGCATATCCACCTCACCGTCGGCTTGAAAGCTCACAGCGCCACCGCCCACACCAGCCATCTGCTCGCCGCGACCGTTCAATTCCTCACCGAAATGATCATCGTGGAGATTGTCCAGCCAACGATGACGCGCGTCCGTCAAGCCGATCTCTACGGAGTGCCACTCCTACAGTTCCCCTGAAGACGATCGATCGCGGCGGCGTAACGAAAACCTATTTGACGTACCTGATCAGAGGGTGTGGCAGCGCATCGGTGACGTGACCCAGGACGGCGCGTCGACGACCGCTTCACCCCTCCAGCAGTTCATGCAATCGGGCGAACGACCGAGACAGGCTGTCCAGCACCGCCGCACCCTTGGCCGCGCTGCCCATCGACGGCCGCCCAATAGTCCCGGACGACGTGTACGCACGCATCCCAACCGTGAGCAAATCAGGCCGGTCATCCGCCAAATGGTCAGCCGCCTGGTATCCCTCGCGCAGTAGCTGCGGCGCCCCGTGCAGCAGCAAGGAGACCTCAAGCTCCCCACCATGCATGTCGTCATGAGAAGTGGCCTCACACCCCGCCTCGACCCGCGCGGTGCTCCAGTCCTCAGCGGCAGGGAACAATGCCATCCGCCGCCGAACCGTCGTGGCCTGCTGAACAGCGTTACGAAGGACGTAATTCCCGCCGTGCCCGTTCACAATCACCAATTTCTCCACGCCCGACGCCCGCAGGGACTCGTCAACATCCTCGATCACCGCAAGCAACGTGCGGGCACTAATACTCACCGTCCCGGCGAACCCCGCATGCTCGTGGGAACACGAAATCGTCAGCGGAGGAAGCAAGAACACCGGATAGTCCTCAGCAACGCGCCTAGCCACCAGACACGCAACGACCGTGTCCGTGATCAAGGGCAGGAAATCGCCGTGCTGCTCAAAGCTGCCCACCGGCAACACCGCCGTCCGCGCAGCACGGACACGCTCGTCGCCAGACGTCGCGATCGGAAGCAGAAAGGCCACCCGGACAGCCTGCCACGACCGGCGACGGCCTCGTCCGCCCGCCGCAGCAATCTCCCGGGTAGGCCCTTCAGACTCCGCACTCCCCAACATCGCAATCTTCTGCCGGCCAACAATGCCGAGGTACGTCAGCTCGTCCCGGCGGACCTGTCGGAGGTGCTGTGCGTGGACGCATGGCACCGCGCCGGTCTACGAGTCCGGTCAGAAGCCCTGACGACGGGTGGCATGACCGCAGCCAGCGGTAGCGACGCGACTCACCGCAACGAGCGGACGCGCGCATCCCTACGATGATGTAGCCCGCTCTCGCTCTCGCAGGGTGTCGAGGATGTCATCGCGAAACGAGGCGTGACACAGATGATCGCCTAGCAGGCAGCCGGCGACCCGCCCGAACTCAACAGCGAACTGGCGGCTGCCACCACCGTCGGTGGGTCGAGACTGTCGAGTACCAGGTCAGGTTCGTAGAATGCCAGCTCTTGGCACCCAACTCGGTGAGCGACGACAGCGACACGGAAGCCGGCGTGACGTGCGCAAGCGATATCGTTGGGCGCATCCCCGATGACGATCACTCGCGCAGAATCGAGCGGATCACCGTAGATCGCGGAGTAGCGCTGAGCTACGACCGCCGGTAGCTGAAAGCGATCTCGAGCGTCCGATCCGAACCCGCCGATGCGAAGATCAAGAAACTCATCCAAGCCCGCCACGTCCAGCTTCACCTCGGCGGCCGAACGCAGATTGCCGGTCAGCACGGTCTGAACGAAGCCACGCTTGTGCAACTCCGCGATGCTCGCCGCAGCACCTGGATACGGCGGCTGGACCTCAGCCAACTCCTGCCGACCCTCCTGCATAACTGCGGCAATGGCCTGCCGGAAGGTGGGTATACCCGCCTCTGCGGCTGACAGGTCCACGCCCGAAGCGATCGCCGTGTCGACGGCGATCGACTCGTCCGTATACCCATGCACCTTCTTGTCAGGGAAGACAACCTGGGACTGCGCGATGCCGTACGCCCGAGCGATCGCACGCGTCAGCCAGCGCAAGTCCGCAGGGATGAGCGTCCCGTCAACGTCCCAGATGACCAAGCCGGCGCTGCTGTGGTTCATTGCAGGATCGTCGCACGTCCAGCGCAATGTCCTCGCGGCGACGACGGTGCTTACTGCCCCCATATGCGCGATACGCCGGGTTCGCCCTCGCGGTGACGTCGGTAGATGGTTACCGCTACCTGATACAGGAGCGCCCGGCGTAGCCCCTGCATGGAATCCAACGACGCGACCATCGCCACCTTCACAACACCGCCTACGATCCACCGCCCCGGTGAAGCGGGGTCACCGTGGCGTAACGACCGCGTGCTGAAGCACCAGGATGATCGTCGACTCTCATCGGTGGGGAGCGAAGGATCTGTGCAAATCGGGAGCGGACGTCCTGGTCGGCTAGCTTGAGCGCGTCGTTTAGGGCCGCCTGCATGGCGAGGCTAGGGACGTCGGCGCCGTGTTCGACGACCGGTTCTTGCTTCCGGCGTCGACCCAGGTCTTGGCCAAGGTCAGGTAGGCGTGGTGGCCTGGTCGAGTAGGTCCATGCCGCTGGCGCTGGCGCTGGCGGCGGTGACGGTGACGGCGAGGAGCAGGCCGTGGGTGCCGTTGATGATGCCGCGTTTGCGGCCAACGATCTTCTCTGCGGCGTCGGTGCCCTGGGTGGACAGACCCGTTTGGTTGCGGCAGCCCTTGGTGGCACTGCCGCGTTTGTCAGGGGCGAGCAGGCCACCCGGACGGTTGCGGTCAGCCTGAGGTTCCGTTGGTAGTTCGTCTTGTGATCAGGCAGTCACGCTGGCATGCTGGCGTGGCATTCCGGCAAACCGGACCGCCGGATCGTCCTGTTCGGCAGAACGCAGGCCGAGGTCCAGCAGACCCGGGATGAGGGTGGCAGCGATCTTGCAGGGCCGCCCGACAGGACTGCCAGCAAGTTTCGACGGGGCGGTGATGGGTTGGCACTGAAGTCGGGTGCGCCAGATGGCCCCAACACCCTGCTCAGCGACGCCCGCCGCCGGCTTCTGTCCCCGAGCGGTTCAGGCCGACGGATGTCCCGGCAGGAAGTCGCCGAGGCAGTCAACAGCTACCTGTGGGGCACCTACGGCACGAGAACCAGCATGGACGCCAACCACGTCGGAAAGCTTGAGCGAGGCGAACACCGCTGGCCCAAGCCCACAACCCGGGAGGCATTCCGTGCGGTGCTAAAGGCATCACGGGACGCTGACCTCGGCTTCTACATCACCCGTGGCCAACGCCATTCTGATCCCGTTGCGCACCAGATGCCCCCTGGCGCGATGCCCACCCTCGAGGATGATCACGCTGGCGAGTCGCTGACCGGCAGGGAGATCACGGACACTGGCGACATGAACCGCCGCGAGTTGCTACGCCTGCTGAGCCTGACAGGTGCGCTGTTGGCCGCGCCCGTTCCGGGCAGCCAGCTCGACTGGGCGCGCATCGAATCCTCCAGTGACGGGAACAAGCGACTCGACCCAGCAACCCTCGACGAGTACGAGGGGCTGAACGCCCAGCTGTGGGCGGCCTTCGGCGCAGCCGAGTCCAAGGCAGCAGTATCACCGCTGGTCAACCGTCAGCTGACGACGCTCACGGCGAACCTACGTCGCCTCCACACGACACCCGTACACCGCAGGCTTTGCGGGATCACCGCCGACCTGCTCCAGCTTGCCGGCGAGGTCGCCTTTGACGCGAACGCGTACAGCGAGGCCGCGCACTGCTACACCCTGGCAGCGACCGCCGCCCGAGAAGCCGCTGCCTACGACCTCTGGGCATGCGCGATGATCCGGCACGCCTTCATCAGCGTCTACGAGCGCGACTTTCGGCACGCCGCACCGATGCTGGACGTTGCCGCCGGCCTGGCCCAGAACGGCGACAGCGCGCTGTCGACCCGGCACTGGGCACACACCGTGCGGGCACAGGCTCTCGCGGGCCTCGGCGACCTCGGCGGATGCCGGCGGGCGCTCGACCAAGCCGAAGAGGTCAACCACCTGCCCGGCCAGGTGCACAACAGCGGATGGTTGCGCTTCGACGGCTCCCGGCTCGCCGAGGAACGCGGAGCCTGCTACGTCGAGTTGAGGCGCCCAGACCTGGCCGAGCCGGTGCTGTCCGGCGCTCTGTCGCAAAGCCTCTCCACACGACGACGCGGAACCGTTCTGACGGACCTCGCCTTGGTCGGAGTTCACCGTAGCGACGTACACCAGATCGTGCTCTACGGCAGCGCCGCCCTCGATACTGCCCGCCAAAGCGGCTCGGGCGTAGTCGGCTCCAAACTAAACCAACTACACCATCACTTGCAGCCGTTCCTTGCCGACACGCACGTGCGGCATCTCAACAGCCAGATCAGTGCTCTGATAAAGGCAGGGAACTGACATGACCAGAGGGAGGACCAGCGTGCAGGTCGAAGAACCGGGGCGCGTGTTCCGCGAGGCATGGATTACGGGAGTTCGTAAGCACTACCCGGGAGAACCGAAACCGGGCTACGTCACGCCCTGGGAAGACACGCCCGGATGGGAACGGGTGAGTGCCGCTGCGGTGTATGAGCAGGTCCGCCAGTTCATCGAGGCAGCCGACGGCGCGACGGCGAGGCTGACCCGTGAACAAAAAGGACGCTTCGTTGCCCTGTGCTGGATTGCTCAGATATTCAAGCACTTTCCGAACCCGAAGGCTTCCTACGTGGCCGACTGGTCAGACATGCCGGAGTGGCAGCGAGAGACGGACTCGGACATCTTCGAACACATCGAGCAGACGCTCGTCTCGACGCGCTGAGCGAAAGACAAGTCGACAGGAGCGCGCACTTCTCACTCCCATGCCCGCCGTCCGGATGCTTCTGAGTCAGCGCGAGGTCGGCGGGCGGGGCACATAGACCAGCATGATCAGCGCATGCAAGCGGTGACACTCATGTCGGCCGAGGTCAGCGCGGCGCGCCCGGAAAGCCGGGTGCGCCGACGAGACAGCAGCTCAGTGTGCGTCAAACTCACCGTCGCGGATGCCGTTGGTGAACGCCGTCCACTCACCCCGGGTGAACCCCAGCACTGGTCCCGTCTGGTCCTTCGAGTCCCGCATCCCCACGGT
The DNA here is from genome assembly GCF_040649965.1 of Micromonospora sp. NPDC048843. Classification (NCBI taxonomy): domain Bacteria; kingdom Bacillati; phylum Actinomycetota; class Actinomycetes; order Micromonosporales; family Micromonosporaceae; genus Micromonospora; species Micromonospora sp. NPDC048843. Next base: position 356 of record NZ_JBEZGJ010000032.1, on the reverse strand, counting down.
GCCGTCGAGCGCGACGGCGACCTCGATGCAGTTGTCGCCACCGCCGGAGCGGCTGGACTTCCGCCAGTTGGTGAACTTCTCGGGGGGCATGGTCATCTCCTGGTGTAGTCGGGCAGTTCCTCCGCCACGCTGGCGAGGAAGTCGAGGCTGTCGGCGGGGCTGAGGGCCGCGGATCGCAGGCGCTCATACAGAGAGGCGTAGTTGGCAACTTCGTCCGGGTCGGTGAGAACGAGGTCGCTGGTGATGGTGTCGACCGCGACGATCACTGGATCGCTCGGGTCGGGGTATCGGTAGCTGAAGTACGAAGATCGGGGTACCGCGTTGCCAGCGATTCGCGCGGTCAGCCGCAGTACCCG
>NZ_JBEZGJ010000031.1:0-51418 GCF_040649965.1 Micromonospora sp. NPDC048843 | reverse complement strand
GGTGGGGGTGGGGGTGGGGGTGGGGGTGGGGGGTTAGGGGGTTTGGGGCCAGGTGGGGGTTCGGCCGGTTTGGGTCAGGAGGTGGGTGAGGTCGGGGGCCAGGTCGGGGGCCAGGTCGGGGATGGGGGTGGGTAGGGGGTCGGCGAAGACGCCCATCTTGCGGGCGGTGGGACCCAACTGCTCCACCAGCTCGTGCAGCCGCGCCACCACCTCCGGGACCGGGTGGTACGGCTGGCCGGTGGCAACAGCGAGATCCCAGCCGTGCACTGTCAGGTCCAGCAGGGCCATGCCGCCGATGACGGGCTGCGGCATGCCCATGCCCGGTGACACGCCCTCCAGGGTGGACGGGTCCGACCAGGCGGTCACCAACCGGCCGGTCTCCACCTCGAATCGGTCCCGCCAGCCGTCGCCCAGGTGGTCGGGCTTCTCGGCCCACTCCACCTGTCGCTTCTCGGCCAGGTCCTGAAAGTTGACCACCACCTGGAAGAGGTGATTGAGCAGATCACGGACCAGGTAGTCGCTGCACGGGGTGGGCAGGTCCAGCTGGTCGTCGGAGATACCCCGTACGACATCGACGGTTCGCGGCGCGGCGGCCGCCAGCAGCTCGCTAGTCTGAGTGGACATAGGGCCAGCGTATGAGGGTGGTCTTGAACAAATGCGACAGCGACCGCGTGGTGACAGCCGGGGAATTCTCGACCCTGGGCGCCTGCTGCGCGAGATGCGCTTCCGCCGACACCTGCCGGCGGAGTCGCTGCGTCAGTGGGTCGAGCACTACTGGTTGATCGACTGGGCGTTGAGCGCGCCGTTCGAGCAGCGGGTCGTGCCGCACCCGGCGGTGAACGTGGTGTTCCGACGGGACGACGACGGGCCCGAGTCCGGCGAGGTGGCCGGGGTGGGCCGCGACCTGTTCCGGATCACGCTCAGCGGCATCGGCAGGGTGTCCGGGGTGCAGTTCCGCCCCGGCGGCTTCCACCCGTTCTGGGGGCGTGCGGTCAGTGAGCTGACCGGCCGTAGGGTGCCGCTGCCCGCCGGCCGGCTGACCCGCCCGGACGTCCCGGTGGGCGCGGGCACGTATTCGGGAGCACCCACCTCGGCGGCCAGCGACGACGAGCGCTGCCGGGCGCTGGACACCCTCCTCGTTGCCTGGCAGCCGGAGCCGGACCCGATGGCCGAGGAGGCCGTCCGACTGGCCGAGGCGATCCGTGCCGACCGGACGGTGCTGCGCGTCGACGACTTCGCCGCGCGGCACGACGTTCCGGTCCGCCGGTTGCAGCGGCTCTTCGTGGAGTACGTGGGGGTCGGGCCGAAGTGGGTGATCCGCCGCTACCGGCTCCAGGAGGCTGTCGAACAGGCTGCCGGCGGCCCGCTGAGCTGGGCCGATCTCGCCGCCGACCTCGGCTACAGCGACCAGGCTCACCTGGTCCGTGACTTCACCGCCGTGGCCGGGGTGTCCCCCGCCGCGTACGCCCGCTCGGTGAACTGAGGAAGCTGACAGAGCTGACAGATCAGCGACGCCGCAGGACGACCACTGCGACGTCGTCCTGGATCTCCGGTGGGGCCAGTTCCACAAGCAGTCGGGCGCAGAACTGGTCCAGGTCGCCGTCGACGGTCGCGGCGACCCCGGCCAGCGCGGCCAGCCCCTCGTCGATGGTGGCGTCCCGTCGCTCGATCAGCCCGTCGGTGTAGAAGACCAGCGTGGCCCCGGCCGGCACCACGAACTCCAGGTCGTCCGGACGGGGGGCGCGGACGCCGAGCAGCGGCGCGGAGTGCTGCACGAACTCGACCTTGCCGTCCAGGATCAGCAGCGGTGGAAGGTGCCCGGCACTGGCCAGCCGGACCCGCCCGGTCGGCGGGTGCATCAGCAGTACGCAGAGCGTCGCCACCTCGTTCGGCAGCAGGGTCCGCATCAGCTCGTTGACCCGGTGCAGGATCTCGCCGGGCTGGTGGCCCTCGACCGCGTACGCCCGCACCGCGTGCCGCAGCTCGGCCATCACTGTCGCCGCGTGCAGTGAGTGGCCGGCGACGTCCCCGATCGCGAGCAGGAGGTGCCCATCGAGCATCACCAGCTCGTAGAAGTCGCCGCCCACCTCGGTCTGCGCGCTCGCCGGCTCGTAGCGCACAGCGAGGTCGAGGCCGGCCACTGTGGGCAGCCCCCGCGGGAGCAGGCTGCGTTGGAGGGTGACAGCGATCCGGTGCTCCTCGTCGAACGAGCGCTGCCCCTCCACGGCCGCCGCCACCGCCTGAGCCAGCTGCTTGAGCACCGGGGTCCGCGCGGTCTGGGTGGCGGTCGGGACCACCACGTACAGCGGGGCCCGGTCCTCGCGCAGTCGGGCGGCGGCGACGGTCACCGTGTCGTCCACCGGCCAGTCGACGAGCGCCCAGTTCGCCGGGGTTTCCACTCGCACCGTGGCACCGGTGGGCACCCCGGTGTCGTCGACGACCCAGGGCACGACGGCGGCCACCGCGCCGGGACCGGCGCAGACACCCGCGAGGCAGTCACCGTCGAAGGTTTCGGCGATCACCGCGGCCGGGCTCTTGAAGATCTGGGCGGCGCCCTCGGCGGCGGCCTCCAGCAGGCGCGCGAAGGTCGGTGCCGCGTGCACAGCGACTGTCGTGTCGGCCAACCCGAGCAGCCGCTCGGCGAGCAGTTCGGCGCGCTGCCGGGCCTGGTAGTAGCGCAGCACCGCCCGGGTGGTGGCGATCAGTTCCTCGGGCTCGATCGGCTCGGTCAGGTACGCGTCTGCACCCCGGGTCAGCCCCTGGGCGCGGTCGGCCACGTCCACTGCGTGCGCCGACACGTGGATCACCGGCATCGCCGGGTGCCGCGCCTTGATCTGTTCGCAGACCTCGTAGCCGCTCAGGTCGGGCAGCCGGACGTCGAGGACCACCAGGTCGATCCGGTCCACCTCGACCCGGGCCAACGCCTCGGCGCCGTTCTCGGCCTCGAGCACTGTGAACCCGGCCCGGGTCAGCCAGCTGACCAGCAGGTAACGCTTGGTACGACTGTCGTCGACCACCAGGATGGTTGTCGGCATGCCGTCCACGCCGTCACGCCCCGCCGACGGGTAGGGAGACGGTGAATGTGCTGCCTTCGCCGGCCGCGCTGGTCAGCTCCAGTGACCCGCCGAGCAGCGTCACCAACCGCCGGGCGTACGGCAGACCGAGGCCGGTGCCGCCGACCCGGGTGGCACCGGGGATCTGGTAGAACTCCTCGAAGATCCGGTCGTGCAGCTCGGGAGCGATGCCCGGCCCGGTGTCGCGGACCTCGAACTGCCAACGGTCGCCGTGTTGGCTGGCCCGCAGGCGCACCTCGCCGCGCTCGGTGAACTTCAACCCGTTGTGCAGCAGGTTGCGCAGCACCTGGCCGAGCAGCACCTCGTCGGTGCGCAGCAGGGCCGGCGCAGCCGGCTCCTCCACTACCAACTCCACCTCGGGGCGGGTGGCCAGCGCGCGCAGGGTGCCGCGCAGTTGACCGAAGACCGGCCGCAGGTCGACAGCGGCCAGCTCCGGCTCGATCCGGCCGGACTCCGCCTTGGCCAGGTCGAGGAGTTCGTTTACCAGGTTGAGCAGGTCCGCCGCCGACGAGCGGATCAGATCGATCTGGCGGCCCTGCTCGTCGGTGAGCGGGTCGGAGGCGGAGTCGGTGAGCAGCCGCCCCAGGCCGATGATCGCGGTGACCGGGGCGCGCAGCTCGTGGCTGACGTTGGCCAGGAACCGGCTCTTCGACTCACTGGCCGCACGGAGTTGGGCCGACTTCTCGTCCAGCTCGGCGTAGAGGGCGACGACGCCCCTGTTGGTCTCCTCCAACTCCTCGGTGAGCTGGTTGTAGAGCGCCAGCACGCCGCGGTTGGTCTCGGCCAGCTCCTCGTTCAGCACGGCCAGCTCGTCGCGCTGACTGCGTACCTCGTCGAGTGCGGCGATGAGCTGCCCGTTCTGCACTGTCAACTCGTCCAGCGCACTGGCCGGCGCGGTGCGGCCGAGTTCGGTACGGAACTCGGCCAGCCGCTCCGGGGTCGGCGTCGGCGCGTTGGCCGGGACTCGTCGGGACATCCGTACGACCGTAACCCCCTCGACGGTCGACACGCTCAGTGTGTCGACCAGTCGGGACACCGCGCCGGACTGCGGTTGGTAGCGATCGTCGGGCAGCGGGGACACCGGGGCCAGGTCGGCGCGCAGGTGGAAGCGGCCGTCGGCACCCGCGTCGACGTGGAAGGAGACATCGGCACCGCCGACTGTCCGCAGCAGATCCCGGGCGACCTCGCTGAGCGCGGTGGCGATCCTCACCTGGTCCTGGTGTTCGAGGCCGACCACAGCGGCCACCTCGCGCCCCCGCTGACGGATCACGAAGATGTCCTGCTCGACCCGCAGCGCCATCTGGAGCAGCGGCAGCGCTGCCGGCTCCCCGCTCACGCCCACGACCTCGCGACCAGTACGCAGGCGTCGTCACGTCGTACACCGGCGTCGCGGAGCAGGGTCGCCGCCATGACCAGCGGAGATCGCTCCGCCAGGCCCGGGTAGTCGGTCATCCGCCACCGGTCGACCACCCCGTCGCTGTGCATCACCAGCCGGGCGCCGGGACCGAACGGGTAGTCGTACTCCCGGATCGTCGGCCGTTGGTGGCCGGCGATGCCGGGCAGTGACACCAGCCCTCGACGGCGGCCGTCACCCTCGACGACCACGCCGGAGATGTTGCCCAGGCCGGCGTAGTGCAGCACGCCGGCCTCCGGTATCAGCTCGCCGACGGCGAGCGCGGCGCCCCGGGTGTGCGACATGCTCCGGTGCAGGTGACCGACCACCGTCGCCGGTGGGCCGGCCGGGGCGTCGCGGAACGCGGCCAAGGCGGCGTCGGTGGCGGCCCCGGCCAGCGGGCCGTGCCCCAACCCGTCGCTGACCAGCACCTGGTGCCGCCCGTCGACGACCCGCACGGCGTAGCCGTCGCCGCTGATCGTCTCGCCGGTCAGCGGTCGGGTGAGAGCGCCGGCCCAGGACGGCCGAGCCGGCTCGGCCGGCCAGACCTGCACGGCGAGGACGGTGCCCCGGCCCGGCAGCGAGTATCCGTCGAACCAGCTGGCCTGCCGGACGATGGCGCCCAGACCGATGCCGAGCGTGCCGGTGGTGGAGTGCCCGTCCTGGGACGAGACGGTCAGGTCGGCCATGCCGGGCCCGGAGTCGATGGCGATCAGCTCCACCCCGGCCTGCCCGGCTCGGCGTACCGGCCGGAGCAGCAGGACACCGTCGTCGGCGTGCTTGACCAGGTTGCTGGTCAGCTCGGCGGCGACGATGGCCAGGTCGGCGATGCGCGCCTCGCCCATCTCCACCTGCGCGCCGAGGCGTTCGGCGGCACGCCGCACGGCACTCGCGGCGCTGCTGGCCTCCACCCGGAACCAGATGCCACTGTCGGTGACCGCGTCGGCGTTCACCTGGACCACTTGGTGACCGTGATCCGCGTGCCGGTTTCCGCTGACGTCTCGATCTGGAACTCGTCGACCAGGCGTCGCGACCCGCTGAGCCCGAGGCCGAGGCCACCGCCGCTGGTGTAGCCGTCGGTCATCGCCAGGTTCAGGTCGGCGATGCCGGGCCCGGAGTCGGCGAACACGATCTGCACGCCCTTGCGTCGGCCGTTGTCCACTACCGTCACCTCGACCGAACCGCCGCCGCCGTACACCAGGGTGTTGCGGGCCAACTCGCTCGCAGCGGTGACCACCTTGGTCTGGTCGACGAGGGACAGCTTGCTGGCCACCGCCACGGCGCGGACCAGCTGCCGGACGCGCACCACGTCCTCGTCGCTGCGGACCGACTGCGCCTGTGGCTGGCCCAGGTCGATGCCCGCGGTCACGGCGTGGCCGTCTCGGCGTCCGAATCGTCGTCGAGCTGGTGGTCGAGCTCGTCGGCGTGGGCCGCCGCGATCAGCTCCATGCCGCGCTCCACGTTCAGCGCGGTACGGATGCCGTTCAGCGACAGCCCGAGTTCGACAAGGGTGATGGCGACGGCCGGACGCATGCCGACCACCACCGTCTCCGCGTCCAGCACCTTGGAGATCGACGCGATGGTGGAGAGCATCCGCCCGACGAAGGAGTCGACGATGTCCAGCGCGGTGATGTCGATGATGACGCCGTGGCAGCCGGTGTCAACGATCCGCTCGGCCAGGTCCTCCTGGAGCTGGACCGCCGTCTGGTCGGACATGTCGAGCTGAATGGAGACGAGCAGAATGTCGCCGATCTTGAGGATCGGTACGCGTTCCATCAGACGGCCCGACGCGGCTGGCGGCGGGCGGTCTCCACCCCGGTGAGTCGCAGCACGTGGCGCAGCGCGTCGGCGAGGCTCGCCTTGGTGGCGATGTCGCCGAACTCGATGCCGAGCGCCACGATGGTCTGTGCGATCTGCGGACGGATGCCGGAGATGATGCAGTCGGCGCCCATCAGCCGGGCGGCCACCACGGTCTTCAGGATGTGCTGGGCGACCTGGGTGTCCACCGCCGGTACGCCGGTGATGTCGATGATCGCGTACGGCGAGCCGGTGTCGACGAGGGTCTGGAGCAGCCGCTCCATGACGACCTGGGCCCGGGCCGAGTCGAGGGTGCCGACCAGCGGCACGGCGACGACGCCCTCCCAGAGCTTGACCACCGGCGTGGAGAGCTCGAGCAACTGCTCGGCCTGATCGGCGATCAGGCTCTCCCGGGTCCGGACGAAGCTCTCGAAGGTGAACAGGCCCATCTCGTCGACCAGCTTCGAGAAGGCGACGTAGTCCTCGAGCGCGTTCGGGCCACCGGCCTCCTGCACCAACTCGGCCAGCACGTCCTTCAGCGCGAAGACGCTGACCGTGGTCTCGGTGGCGGAGAAGCCCTGCCGGGCCCGCCCACGGGACAGCTCGGAGAGCGCGGCACGCAGCTCGGCGGCGCCGTCGGCGGCCAGGTCGATGGTGCCCTGCTGGCCCGTGGCGACGATGGCGCGGTGCAGGTCCTGGACCTGTCGGCGCAGCTCCGCCTGGCTCAGCCGGCCTCGCAACGAACTGGTGACGATCTCGGTCCACCGAGTCGTGACCCGTTCGTCCTGCCCGCTCAGCAGCGCGGCGAGCCGACCACTTTCTTCGGTGCTCAACGCCATTTCGAACCCCCTTGACCTGGACCGGGCGGACTCTATCACCGGGGCCTGACCAACTACTTGCCCCGTAGCAACGGAATGACGATGGCCACCGGATCACGGCTCCCGTTCTACCTCCGACCATGGTCGTGGGATACCGTTCCCCCGATAACAGGAGGTCTGGCGAATGTCGTTGACGGTGCACACGGAACAACGCGGCGACGTGGTCGTCGTGGCGGTCGCGGGCGAGCTTGACATGGCCACTGCACCGCAGCTGCAGGACCAGATCACCGACCTGCTCGACAAGGGCCGCAACCGGCTGGTGTTCGACCTGGCGGACGTCTCGTTCTGCGACTCGACCGGTCTGTCGGTCTTCGTCCGCGCCAAGAACAGTTGCGACGAGGCTGGCGGCGTGGTCCGGTTGGCCGCCCCGCAGCGCGGCGTGCTGCGCATCCTCGAGGTGAGCGGGCTGGTCGAGGTGCTGCACACCTACCCGACGGTGGATGAGGCAGTCGCCGGCGAATCGACGCCGGCTTCCTCCTGACCGTCGGCGTGCGTCACTCGTCCTCGACGTAACGGGGACGAGCGATCGCCATGCCCGCCGTCGTCTGCACGGCCAGGGCGCCCAGCAGGAACCCGATCGGCGCGGTCCAGCCGCCGGTGGCCTCGTAGAGGATGCCGACCATCAGTGGGCCGAGGGCGGCGATCACGTACCCGGTGCTCTGCGCGAACGCGGAGAGCGCGACAGTGCCCTCGGCGGTGCGGGCGCGGAGACCGATGGCGGTCAGGATCATCGGGAACGCGCCCTGACCGATCGCCAGCAGGGCGACCCAGAGCAACGCGGCACCGTGCGGTGCGAGCGCCAACCCCAGGTAGGCCAGTGCCGACGCGGTGGTCAGCCCGAGCACCAGCGGTCGCAGGCTGCCGAGCCGACCGGCCAGGGTGGGCATCAGCAGCGCGATCGGCACGCCGAGCGCGGTCACCCCGGCGAGCAGTAGCCCGGCCGACTCCGGCTGGTAACCGGCGTCGCGGAACAGCTGGGCCAACCAGCCCATGATCGCGTACCCGCTGAGCGACTGCGCCCCGAAGTAGACGGCCATCGCCCAGCCGAGCCGGGTCCGCGCCGGCCGGACCCGCGTCGGCGTGGCGACGACCGCCGTCGGGGTCGCCCGCCGCGCCGCGGCGCGGGTCCGCAGCGCCAGCGGCACCCACGGGAGTACGGCCACCGCGGCCATCGCGGCCCAGACGCCGAGCCCGGCCCGCCACGACCCGAAGGCGTGCGCGATCGGCACCGCGGAGGCGGCGGCCACAGTCGTGCCCACTGTCAACGCCATCGTGTACGCCCCGGTGACCAGGCCGGTGCGGTGCGGGAAGTGCTGCTTGACGAGCATCGGCAGCAGGATGTTGGCGACCGCGATGCCGGACAGCGCCAGCGCGCTGGTGAGCACGAAGATCAAGGCCGAGTCGGTGACGACCCGGAGTACCTGGCCGACGGCGAGGGCGAACATGGCGACCACCAGCACCCGGGCCGGTGCCACCCGGCGGACCAGCCACGGGGTGAGCGCGCCGAGGCCGGCGAACGCGATGGTCGGCAGGGTGGTGACCAGGCCGGCGGTGACGCCGGAGAGGCCCAGTCCGTCGCGGACCTCGTCGAGCAGCGCCCCGAGGCTCGTCACCACGGCGCGCAGGTTGAGCGCGACCAGCAGCATCCCGACCAGCACCAGCGCGCCACCGGTCGCCGGGTGCGTCCGCCTGCCGGTGCCGGGGTCCCGCGTCGGGCGAGGGCCGGGGACGGCGACGGGGGCGGGGGCGGGCAGCGCCGGAGCGGCGGTTGGTGGCGGGGTCATGGCCTCTAACCTACAATCATGGGATGAATCTGGGACCGGTGATGTAACCAGTGCCACCGTCGGTTGATTTCCCCTCCGCGCCGCCGGCGTCGCCCAGCGGCCAGCCCGCCGTGCCGCCCCGCGGCCACCGGGTCCGGCAGACCACCGAGCAGCTCCGCGCCCGGATCCTGGGCGGCGAATGGCCCGTCGGCGGGCGCATCCCCACCGAGCCACAACTGGTCGCCGCGCTGGGCGTCGGGCGCAACACGGTCCGCGAGGCGGTCCGCGCCCTGGTGCACGCCGGGGTGCTGGAGTGCCGGCAGGGCTCCGGCACCTACGTGGTGTCCACCGACGAACTGGCACCGGTGGTCGCCCGCCGACTCGGCGACGACCGGATGACCGAGGTCATCGAGGTACGCCGCGCCTTCGAGGTGGAGGCCGCCCGGCTCGCCGCGTTGCGGCGTACCCCGGAGGACCTGGCGGCGCTCGACGGCGCGCTCGCCCAGCGCGAGGCCGCCTGGCACGGCGGCCGGGTCGACGCGTTCGTCGAGGCCGACGCGGCACTGCACACGGCGGTGGTCGCCGCCGCGCACAACGCCATGCTCGCCGAGCTGTACGCCTCGGTGGGCACCGCCCTGCGCAGCACTGTCGCCCAGGCCATGGGCGGGGAGCTCACCCCCGAGCGCTACGTCGACCACACCCGGTTGGTCGAGGCGATCCGGGCCGGCGATCCCGGCCGGGCGGCGCTCGAAGCCGGCGCTTTTCTGGAACCCGCCGAACGGGCATAGGTTGTGCCCGACAGAAAAGCGGACACCTCGGGAGTACGAATGCTCAAGGGCTTCAAAGACTTCATCATGCGCGGCAACGTCGTCGACCTGGCGGTCGGTGTCGTCATCGGCGCCGCGTTCACGGGCGTGGTCACCCAGCTCACCAAGTCGTTCCTCGACCCGCTGATCCGGGTCTTCGTGCTGCTCATCACGGGTAGCGACAAGGGCCTGGCCGGCACGGCACCCAGCTTCCGCGGCATCTCGTTCGACTGGATCGCCTTCGTCAACGCGGTAATCACCTTCCTGCTGACCGCGATGGCGCTCTACTTCCTGGTCGTCTACCCGATGAACCGGCTGGCCGAGCGGCGCAAGCGGGGCGAGGAGCCGCCGCCCTCGGCGCCGAGCGAGGAGGTCAAGCTGCTCACCGAGATCCGGGACGCCCTGGTCTCCGCCGGCCACACCACCCCGGGCCAGCAGCGGGGGGCGCTGGACGACGTGCTGGGCCGCCGTCCCGAGCCGCCGACGCAGCGCTGACCCGAACGGATGCACATCGGCCCCTGTGGGATTCCCGCAGGGGCCGCACCTTCTCGTACGTGTGTTCGATAGAGTCCCGCCATGGAGCAGCGAAAGCACTGGTGGAACGGGAAGTGGGGGCGGCTGGCCCGGCGGGACGTCTTCCTGCGGGTGGACGCCGACCGGTGGCACGTCGAGCAGCGGGCCGGCGGCGCCGAGGGCATCTCCCGTTTCTACGAGTACGGCAGTGCTGACGAGGCCGAGGACACCGTCCGGGCGCTGCTCGACGGACCGGACACCTGGCGGGAGCTGTCCCCTCGCCCGCCCGGCGGCTGGACCCTCCCGAACAGCTGAGTGAGCGGAACACCGCGCACGGGCGCGAGGGTGCCGTGTGCTGGGCGCCGTGTGTGCTGCGTGCCGCTGGTGCCGCGGTCCGCCGCCTGCCACCTTGCGCGGGCCGTAGAGGCGGCATTGCTTTCGACAGTGATGACTCTGAAGCATAAATATGCCTCAGAGTCATCACGCTCTCCGGGCCATCGCCTCCGGGCCATCGCCGCCAGGCCATCGCCTCGGGGCCGTCGCCGCCAGGCCCACCGCCGCCGCAGTTGCTGAGCGCCCAGCGGGTGGGCGGCGGCGTTTAGCGGCGCGCCGCCCTGGGAACCGCAGCGGGATGGACCAGCAGGACGAGCAGCAGGCGACCATCTCGCGGATCACCACCGGGATGCCGGTGATCGACTCAGCTGGCACCGAGGTCGGCACCGTGGACCTCGTCCAGCGGGGTGACCCGAACGCGGTGACCGTCCAGACACCGACCGCCGACCCGGGCAGCAGCCTGGACGAGCTGATCGAGGCGACCGCTGTCGAGGAGCCGGACGTGCCGGCCGATCTGGCGGCGCGGCTGCTGCACAGCGGCTATCTGAAGGTCTCGACCGACCTGACCCGTACCGGCGCGGTCTACGTACCGGCCGACCGGATCGGGTCGGTGGCCGATGGCCGGGTCCTCCTGGCAGTCGGGGTGGCCGACCTGCCGCCCGAGGAGTGACCCCACCACCCTGATCGACTCGGCTTCACGGAAATCGGGGCGTCCAGAGCCTCGGGACAGCCCGACTTCATGAAACCCGAGTGGATCTTCCCTGCGCGGCAGGATCGGGCTGATCAGGCGGGCCGGGCTGATCAGGCGGGCCGGGCTGATCAGGCGGGCCGGGCTGATCAGGCGCGGCGGGTTGGTCGGGCGCTGGGGGGGCGGGTTGGCGGCGGCGGAAGAGCAGCAGCAGGCAGCCCGCGACCAGGCCCCAGAACGCGCCGCCCACGCCGATCAGCGTCACCCCGGACGCGGTCACCACGAAGGTGACCACTGCGGCCTCGCGGGTCGCCGGGTCGGTCACCGCCGAGGCGAGCGCTGTGGCGAGGGCGCCCAGTAGCGCCAGCCCGGCGACCGCCTCGATGAGGATCGGTGGGGCGACCGCCACCAGCGTGGTGGCCACGCCAGCGCCGAGGCCGAGCACGGCCAGCCCAGCGCCTGCGGTGACCGAGGCGATCCATCGGCGCTCCGGGTCGGGGTGCGCGTCGGGACCGGCGGCCAGCGCGGCGGTGATCGCCGCGAGGTTCACCGCGTGCCCACCGGCCGGGGCGGCGAGCAGGCTGGCCAGGCCGGTGGTCCGCAGCGCGGCGCCGAACGGCGGCCGGTAGCCGTAGCCGACCAGCACCGCCATGCCGGGTACGTTCTGCGCGGCCATGGTGACCAGGAACAGCGGCAGGGCCAACCCGACCAGTGCTGACGCGTTCCAGGCCGGCGCGGTCAGCGTGACCGATGGGATCAGCGCGGCACCGGTCAGGCCGGTCGGCGGTGCTGTCAGTGCGATCGCCGCCACGGCCACCACCAGCGCACCGGGCACCGCCCAGCGTCGGGCGAACCGGTGCAGCAGCAGCCAACCGACCACCACCGATCCGGCCACCACCGGCAGCTCGACAAGCGCGCGGACCGGGGCGGTGCACAGCGGCAGCAGCACCCCGGCGAGCATCGCGCCGGCCACCGGCTTGGGGATGGCGGCCACCGCACGGCCGAGCGGCGGGAACAACCCGGCCGCGGCGATCAGCACACCGGAGACGAGGAAGGCGCCCACTGCTACCGGCCATCCGCCCGGCGGCGGCCCGGTCGCCACCAGCAGCGCCGCGCCCGGAGTGGACCAGGCCACGCTCATCGGTATCCGGTACCGCCAGCCAAGCCAGGCGGCGGCGAGCCCACTGGCCACGCAGAGAGCGAGCAGGCCGGAGGCGGCCTGCGCGTCCGACGCGCCCGCCGCTCGGAGCCCGGCCAGCACGACTGTGAACGAGCTGGCGAAGCCCACCAGCGCGGTCACCACCCCCGCAAGCACCGGTTGCACGCGTCCGGCCACGCCATCCTCCCGACTGTTCCGTTTACGGAACGGAAGCGTGTAGCACGATAGCCGGGTGCCGCACCCACCACCAGCCCCGCGCCCGGGCCTCGACGTGGACCCCGCCGTCGTCGGGCGCCGGGTCCGTGCCCTGCGCGAGGAGCAGGGGATCTCGCTGTCCACACTCGCCCGGCTCGCCGGTGTCGGAAAGGCCACCCTCTCCGGCCTGGAGCACGGCACCCGCAACCCGACCCTGGAGACGCTCTGGGCGGTCACCGCGCAGCTCGGCGTACCGCTGACTGCGGTGCTGGCGGAGCCGGCCGCCGGGCCAACAGTGCACGGCACCGCTGTCACCGCGACCCTGCTGGAGGTCTTCACCGACACCGACGCGACCTACGAGCTGTACCGGATGCGGGTAGCGCCCGGCCGCGGCCAGCTCTCCCCCGCCCACCCGGCGGGAGTCACCGAGCACGTCACCGTCTTCGCCGGGGTGCTGCGCGCCGGGCCGGCCGACGCGCCGCTGACCGCCCCGGCCGGCGGTCACCTCCGCTGGGTGTCGGACGTGCCACACAGCTACGCGGCGGTGGGTGACGAGGAGGTCGCCGCCAGCCTGCTCCTGCGCTATCCGCGCCGCTGAGACCCCGCCGATCGGTCACGGACCGTCGGCCCGGTCGACGAAAATCGCAATCATTTCTCGACCTAGGTAGGAGGCGTAGAGACGAATGCGGGTTGTTCTTGGCAAGCTTGACCCCATGACGCTGATCCTCCGCTCGGTCATCCTCAACGACATCGGCTTGGTGCGCACCAACAACGAGGACTCCGCCCTCGCCGGTGACCGCCTGATCGCCGTCGCCGACGGCATGGGTGGGCTGCCTGCGGGCGAGGTGGCGAGCGAGATCGTGATCCGGATCCTGGACGAACTGGCTCCGCCCACCGACCCCGACGGCGCCGCCGACGCCCTGCGTGCCGTGGTCAGCACCGCCAACCAGCGCATCCACGCCGCCATCACCGTCGACCCGAGCCGGGACGGCATGGGTACGACGCTCACCGCGGCGCTGCTGGCCGGGGAGACGCTGGTGCTGGCCCAGGTGGGCGACTCCCGCTGCTACCTGCTGCGCGAGGGCGAGCTGACCCAGCTCACCCGGGACGACACGTTCGTGCAGGCGCTTGTCGATCAGGGCACCCTCTCCCCCGAGCAGGCCCGCCACCACCCGCAGCGGTCCCTGGTGACCCGGGCCGTGCAGGGCGCCGACACCCCACCCGCGGTCGGGGTGCTCACAGTGGTCCCCGGTGACCGGCTGCTGCTGTGCAGCGACGGGCTCTCCGACTACGTCGAGGACGAGGCCATCGCCACGGCCCTGGGCATGTACGCGGACCGCCAGCAGTGCGGTGAGCAGTTGGTGAAGCTGGCCCACCACGCCGGCGCGCCGGACAACGTCACAGTCGTGGTCTCCGACGTCGTCGCCCGCTGACGCGTACGGCTCACTCCGCGGCTCACCCGAACCGACTGGTTCGGGTACCGCTGCCACAGTAGGTGGTTGTGCCATCTAGCTAGCGCCGCTACTGTCCGACGCGTGGATTCCGACCGGCGCGGGCAGTGGCTGCGGGGGGTGCTCGACATCTGCGTCCTGGCCCTGCTGTCCAATGGCGAGTCCTACGGCTACCAGCTCGCCCAGGCGCTCGACGCGGCCGGCGTCGGGCCGATCCAGGGCGGCACGCTCTATCCGGTGCTGCTGCGCCTCCAGAAGACCGGCCTGGTGACCGCGCAGTGGCGGGAGGGCAGCGCCGGGCCGGCCCGCAAGTACTACCGGCTCACCGACGACGGGCATTCGGCGCTCCGCGCCGGCGGCAGCGCCTGGCTCACCTTCGTCCGGCCGGTGAACGACATCGTCACGAAGGGGGTCACCCGGTGAACGCCGACGATTGGCTGCGTACGCTCACAGCCGAGCTGCACCAACGCCGGGTCGCGGCGGACGCCGCACGGCACGTGGTCGCCGAGGCCGCCACGCACCTACGCGAGGGCGGCGGCGACCCCTGGGTCGTCTTCGGCCCACCCCAGCAGTACGCGGGTGCCGTCGTGGAGAGCATCGGCACCGCGCCCGGACCGCGCCCCGGCCCGGTCCGGTTGCACGCCGCGGGCATCACCAAGCGGTACGGACGGCGAACCGTGCTGCGCGACGCCACGCTGACCGTCCGGGCCGGACAGATCGCCGCAGTCGTCGGCGCGAACGGCTGCGGCAAGAGCACCTTCCTCCGGATCTGCGCCGGACTCATGTCACCGGACGCCGGTGAGGTGACCGTCTCCGGGCGGCTCGGCTACTGCCCGCAATCCGGCGGCACCTCCGACTTCCTGCTCGCCGACGAGCACTTCGTGCTGATCGGCGCCGGCCAGGATGTGGCCCGGGGCCCGGCCCGCCGCGCCGGTCGGGCGGCGGCCCGGCAGCTCGGCTGGGAAGCGGGCGGCGACGTGCAGGCCCGCCACCTCTCCGGCGGCACCCGACAGAAGCTCAACCTGACCATGTCCACGCTCAGCGCCCCCGACGTGCTGCTGCTCGACGAGCCGTACCAGGGCTTCGACCAGGGCACGTACGTCAACTTCTGGGACCAGCTCAGCAGGTTGCGCGACGCCGGCACCGCCATCGTCGTGGTGACCCACCTGCTCAACCAACTCGACCGGGTGGACATCGTGCTCGACCTGACCCCGGCACACGAGACCCTGTGGCACGCGCCCGGCATCCAGGGAGGCCGCCCGTGAACCGGCTCGTCACCGTCGCCGAGATGACACTGCGGGAGTTGCTGCGGCGTCGAGGCGTACTCCTGCTGTTGTTGTTGATGCCGTTGACCTTCTACCTGATCCGGCGGGACGCCTACCTCGGGCAGTCGGTTCGCTCGCTGCTGCTCGGCGTGGGCTGGGCGGTGAGCACCGCCGCGCTGTTCGCCACGACCGCGGCCCGCGAGTTGGAGCCGAGGCTGCGGCTGGCCGGCTACCGCCCACACCATCTCTATCTCGGTCGGATGCTCGGCCTGTGGACGGTGGGGCTGGTCATCTCCGTACCCTTCTTCCTGCTCCCGATGATCGACGGCGCGGACCTGCGGTACGGCGGCCTGGCGGCGGCGCTGCTCTGTTCCGTCGCGGTGGCGGCGCCGTTCGGGATGCTGATCGGTGCGCTGCTGCCCCGCGAGCTGGAGGGCACGCTGCTGCTGCTCACAGTGGTGACGGTGCAGATGCTGATCGACCCGGCCGGGTCCGGGGCGAGGTTGACGCCGTTCTGGTCGAGCCGGGAGATCGCCACCTGGACCGTCGACAACACCGACCAGGGCTATCTCTTCCGTGGCCTGCTGCACGGGCTCGTCGTCACCGCCCTGCTGGCCCTGGGCGTGGCCGCGGTGGCCAGCGTCCGCCTGCGCCGCCGTCGGCACCTGCGGCACCTGCCGGTCGGCTGACCGCCGCACCGGCAGCGGATCGGGCCAATCCGGTTGCTGCGACCCGCGCGCCGGGTTGAGATGGGCGAATGACCATCCGCCGGGTGACCGACGACGACCGTCTCACCACCAGCTTTCCGCTGGCCGCGTACGCCTTCGAGTCCTCGCCGCTCAGCGCTGCACGGACCGCCGAGTTCCGCGACTACCTGCCCTACAACCAGGGCAACCGGACGCTGATCGTCGAGGAGGACGGCACCACGTTGGCAGCCGTCTCGGCCATTCCGATGCGACAGAACCTGCGCGGGGTGGTGCTGCCGATGGCCGGTGTCGCCGGGGTGGCGACCCACCCGCTGGCCCGGCGGCAGGGTCACGTCCGGACGTTGCTGCACCAACTCCTCGACGAGATGCGCGACGAGGGCCACCTGCTCAGTGCGCTCTATCCGTTCCGGCCCAGCTTCTACGCCCGGTTCGGCTACGTCGGGCTGCCCAAGCCGCGCCGGGTCACCTTCACCCCGGCCAACCTGGGTTCGCTGCTCCGGGCGGACCTGCCCGGCGAGGTCGGCTGGGAACGCGTCGCCGCCGGCTATCCGGCGTGGCGGGCGTTCACCGAGCGCAACCTCCAGGAACGGCACGGCTTCGCGATCTTTCCGGACCACCGGGCGGTCGGTTTGCGTGACCGGGACGAGTACTGGCTGCTCACCGCCCGGGTCGACGGGGAGGTCACCGGCGCGGTGACGTACCGGATCGACGAACACGGCGGCACGCTGCACGGCAACGAGCTGCTTGTCACCGACCCGCTCGCGCGGACGCTGCTGTTGCAGTTCTTCGCCCGGCACGTCGACCAGATCGAGCGGATCACCGTTCAGGTTCCGCCGGACGAATTGCCCGAGCTGTGGCTGACCGACCTGGACGTGCACGTCGAGGCCCGGACGTCCGTGCCGGGTTCGTCCGCGCCGATGGCCCGGCTGCTGTCACTGGACGCGTTGAGCGGGCTGCCCGCCGGCCCGGGCCGGGTGCGGATCGAGCTGACCGGTGACCGCTGGCTGGCCGGCACCCACCTGCTCGACGGCACTACCGGGGCGCTGGAGCTGGTCGACGACACCACCGGCCGCGCGCCGACCGCCACGCTCACCGCCGCCGGGCTCTCCGCCCTCGCGTACGGGGTGCTGGACCCGGCCGAGCTGCCGCTACGCGGTCTGGGTGAGGTGCCGGTGGACGCCGTCACGGAGCTGCGCGGCCTCTTCCCCCGCCGAGTGCCGTACCTCTTCGCCGACTTCTGAGCCCGGTTTGCCGACTTCTGAGCCCGGTTTGCCGCCGGGGACCCACCACGCCGCAGCCGGCGGGCGGCGGGCGGCGGGCGGCGGGCGGCGGGCGGCGGGCGGCGGGCGTGGCTTAGCGGTGCATTAAGCCGGCCCGGCGGATTCGTCGCGACGCCGTCGCGGCTCCTAGCATCACGGGGTGCGCATGACGTCGCTTGCCGCTCTCCTCGTCCTCGGTGTCGCCACCGCGGCCCTGCCCGCCTGCGCGTCCAACGACCCGGCTCCCGCCTTCGAGGCCGGCTCGACCGCCTCGCCGACGGCGCTGCCCACCGGTGGTCAGAGCGAAGCGCCGGGGGCGCGGGACGGCCTCGGCGGCCCGGGGGCCAGCGCCAGCCCAAAGCCCGCCAACAAGGTGCTCGCCGCCGGCAACCCGAACGGCACTGCCACAGTGCCGGCCGAGGCGCGGGCGGTGAACACCTCGAAGCCGACCCGGACCATCGGCACCGGCACCCCGGCGAGCTGCACCTCCGCGGCGGTCGTGAAGGCCGTCGCGGCCGGCGGTGTCATCACGTTCAACTGTGGACCGGCCCCGGTGACGATCAAGATGGCCGCCACCGCGAAGGTCCGCAACGCCAACGGGCCGAAGATCGTGTTGGACGGCGGCGGCAAGATCACGTTGAGCGGCCAGGGGCAGCGCCGCATCCTCTACATGAACACCTGCGACGAGGCCCAGGGCTTCACCACCTCGCACTGCCAGAACCAGGATCACCCGCAACTCACCGTGCAGAATCTGACCTTCGCCGACGGCAACTCCACAGGTGAGAAGGTCGAGGGCGGCGGCGGCGGGGCGATCTTCGTACGCGGTGGGCGGTTGAAGGTGGTCAACTCGCGCTTCGTCCGCAACCGCTGCGACCGCACCGGCCCCGACCTGGGTGGCGCGGCCGTCCGGGTGCTGAGCCAGTACGAGAACAAGCCGGTGTACGTGGTGGGCAGCACCTTCGACGGCGGTTCCTGCTCCAACGGAGGGGCACTGAGCAGCATCGGCGTGTCGTGGGTGGTGCTGAACAGCCTGCTCAGGAACAACGAGGCGATCGGCAGCGGTGCCAACCCGGCCAAGTCCGGCACGCCCGGCGGCGGCAGCGGCGGCGCGATCTACTGCGACGGCAACGAGTTCACAGTGCGGATCGCCGGCACGATCATCGAGAACAACACTGCCAACGAGGGTGGCGGCGCGGTCTTCTTCGTGAGCAACAACCGCACCGGCACGATGAAGATCGAAAACTCGACCCTGCGCCGCAATCCCAGCGCCAAGTTCGAGACCCGCGGCTTCCCCGGCATCTTCTTCCTGGGCGCCCGCAACCCCACAGTCACCAACTCCAAGCTCTCCTAACCCGCCCGCGCCCCCGCGCCCCCGCGCCCGCGCCCCCTCCGGCCCGCGCCGGTGATCAAGAGGTTTCGGTCATCAGGGCGGCGTTTTCTGACCGAAAGCTCTTGATCAACAAGCTGGGGTGGGGTCAGTAGGGGTTTCCTTGGCCTGGGGGGCGGGCGTGGAGGAGGGCGGCGGGGCGGCCGGGCAGGTCCCGTGCGCCAGACATCGGCGGGCTTGTCGTGTGGTCGCCGTCGGCCATTCCGGCGAAGAGTTCCTTGAGCGCCGTCAGTGCACTGATCTTGGGATGCCAGCCCAGCTCGGTCTCCGCACGCTCGCTGGACATCAGCGGGGCGTTCAGACCCAGCTCCACCCAGCCCGCGTCTACCGGTTGCAGCCGCGCCCGCCAGGTCAGCGCCGCCGCCGCCCGCAGCACCGGCGCGGCGACCGGCACCGTCCAACCATGGAAGTGCCGGGCCACCAGCTCCGGAGTGAGCACCGGGTCCGCGGCGACGTTGAAGGCGCCGCGCGCATCACCCAGCACCGCCCGGGCGTACGCGTCAGCCACGTCATCGGCGTGCACCGCCTGCATCCGCAACCGGCGGTTCGTCGGCACCAACGGGATCCGGCCGAAGCGCAGCAGCCGCACCGGCGCCAACGGGCCGAGGAAGTAACGCGTGATCTCCGCACCGGCGGCCCGCTGGAAGATCAACCCGGGCCGCATCCGTACCACCCGCAGCGTCGGGTGATCCCGTTCGACCTCGTTCAGCAGAGCCTCCACCTCCGCCTTGTGCTCGCTGTACGACGAACCGGGCACGCCGGTGGCGGGCCACCGCTCACTGATCGGGTGATCCTTCGGGCCGGGCGCGTAGGTGCCGACCGACGAGGCGTACACCAGGGCCGGAACACCGGCCTGGACCACCGCGTTGATCACCGCCCGGCTGCCCTCGACGTTGGTCCGGCGCAGCACCCGCTGGTCGTGGCTGGGCTGGATCTGCCAGGCCAGGTGCACTACAGCGTCCGCACCCGCGAACACCTCGGCGAGCTGCCCGGCCGCGCCCGGCGCGCCGATGTCGCAGGAGTGCCACTCCACCTGGTCGTACGGCTCGCCGGCATCCGGGCCGGGCAACCGTCTTACTACCCCGGCCAGCTCCACGCCCCGCTCCCGGCGCAGCCGCCGCAGCACCGCTGTACCGACGTTGCCGCTCGCCCCCACCACCACGATCCGCATGTCCGACCCCGTACCCGCCCAGCAGCAGCTCAACCACCCACCAGCGCGGCGGAGGGCCTGCGGCGGGCGCGTCTTGATCCACTCGACTTCCTGAAAGTCGCGGCATCCGCGCGCTCAGGACACCTTGACTTCCGGGATCCCGAGTCGATCACGGCCGAGGTGACTCCCGTACCCAGCCGTGCTTCTCCTTGCCCCGCCTATTACCAGCGGTGGCGGCCAGGCAGCGCGGGCAGATCCAGCCCACCGCATCCGCCACGGTGAGCACGTCGGTACCCGAGTAGTCGAAACGCACATGCGGGAAGCGACGCAGTCGGGTACGGCTCAGCGCCAGGCCACAGACCGTCTGGTTCTGGCCGGGCAACCAGGCGTGCACCTCGCCGCGCGGCTGGCGTACGCCGTCACGCCCGACCTCCTCCCCGGAGGCCGCCACGGCAGGCAAGCGGCTCGATCCCATGCCGGTCCTGGTTCCCCATCGGCCCCCACCCATGCGCCGCCGAACGAGGCCGGCTTGATCCACCCCAATCACCGACCCCGCCACATCGCTGATCCTGCCGAAGTCAGGCCCCTGTCATCGCAGTCGAGCGGTGCCCGCAGGTCGGACAGACGTCGTCGAGCACTCGTCGACGTACGGTCTGGTGTCGGGCGGCCTGGCCGGCGAGGGCCGCTGCCAGCAGCGCCGCGCCGACAAGAAGGATCGACCCGGCTGTGACGGCATAGGCCGTCGGGGCGGGCCCGCCGCCGCTGGTACCCCAGATCGCCTGGCTGAGCTGGTCGGCGCCGAACAGGCCGGCCGGGGCGGCAACCAGCAGGGTCGCCCAGAGGCCGGCGTCGTCGGCTCGCAGGGCGCGACCGAGGCCGACGAGCAGGACCAGTGCGAACATCAGCCCACCGGCCATCGCCAGCAGCTCGGGGGTCGAGCCGTACGAGACGAACATGCCCCCGCCGCTCTCAGCTGCGTTCAGTGCCACGGACGCGGCCGTCACACAACCGACCGTGAGCGGCGGCAGGCTACGCGCGACCCAACCGGGATGGGAGGGCAGCGCGAGCGTGGCCAGGCCGAGCGCGACGGCGGGGACCAGCACGAACAGCGGCGGCCCAGGTTGGCCGGTGACGGCGGCCACTGGCGGCACGGCGACAGTCAGCAGGAGACCACCGGCGGCAGCGGTGCGAGCCCAGGCCCCGGGCAGCGCAGTGGCGGCGAGGCCGACGAGCAGCCAGCCCAGCCAGATGACGGCGCCGAGGGTCTGGACCGGACCGACCGGGTCCAGTCGGGCGAAGCGAGGATCTTCGAACTCGACCTGCAGGAGCAGGAAGGCGGAGACCGCGACCAGGGTGTTCAGCGCGGCGGTCGCAGCCAGCGGGAGAGCCGCAACCAGCCCGAGAGCCCCGTACCCGCGCAGTCGCTCCCGAAGCCCGGCGCCGAGCAGATCGACGGCGTCGTGTGGGGACGGCCAGTGCCGCCCCGGATCGACTGTGTCGAGGTACGTCCCGACGATCTCGTCGCCCCGCTCAGCCTGGTAGTCACCCGGGTAGGCCCACAGCAGCCGCCGGTAGCGGGACTCCAGCGGCGACCCGGCCTGTTCCTGCGCGGGACTGGGCTGGTTCATGCCGGGCCTCCGGTCGGTCGAAGGACGCGGTGGGCGGCCGTTCCGGGGATGGTGAGAGGGCCGCGTGAGATGCCGTCGGCGGTGCGGGTGCCCGCAGGTCGGGCACGTAACCGCTGCGTGGCGGCCTCGACGTTGCGGCGCAGCCGTTCGGTCTCGCCGGTGAGCACGGACCGGCCCGCTTCGGTGAGCCGGTAGTAGCGGCGCAACCGTCCCTCGACGACCTCCTCGCGGTCCCGCTCGACCAGCCCTTCGTCGGTGAGGCGGTCGAGTGCGCCGTAGAGGGTGCCGGGCCGCAGCGCCAGCCGCCCATCGGAGAGGGTCGCGACGTCGCTGATGATGCCGTAGCCGTGCATGGATTCCCGGGCAAGGGCAGTCAGGATCAAGAAGGTGGGTTCCCGCAGTGGCGTGGGTGTGGCCATGACGCCAATATATCGGTGATGAAGCTATACCGGTGACGAAGCGATGCAGAAGTTTGCCGGAGGCGTCGAGGCCGGCTGCGGACGCGAGCCACCTCGCCAGTTGGTCATCCCGGCGGGCCGCTCGGCCTTGCACCAGCAACGGCGGCAGTCCAACGCCCACACCGTCGTGGGCGTAGATCAGCATCGCTCCTCTGGCCCGGGGGCGGACATCAGCCGGGGCGCAGACCGTCGGGTAACCTGAGCGCGCGGGCCGCTAGCTCAATGGCAGAGCTGTGGACTTTTAATCCATAGGTTCAGGGTTCGAGTCCCTGGCGGCCCACTCCGTTCCAGCTCAGCGGCCCTGTGTAGGGCCGCTGTCTTTGTCAGCACGACTCGTACAGCAGCGAAGTACAGCAGTAGCGCTCTACCGGTCCAGTGCTCTGCCGAGCCGCTTGAGCACGTTGCGGGTGGCTAGCTTGGCGCTTCGGCGTCATCCACATGGAGTACACATGCCCAACGTGGTCCTCATCGCCGGGCCGGTAGTCGACCTGGCTTCCGCTGCGTGGGCTCTGGCAGACGCCATCGGCCTACAGGTTGTCAGCGCAGGCAACGTCCTCCGCGGTCACGTGCAGCAGCAGACTCCGTTGAGCAAAGAGGCGAGCCGGTATATGCAGGCCGGACATCTTGTCCCGGATGAGCTAATGGTCAAAGCCATCGCTGACGCCCTAACCAACGCCGACGGTGGCTGGGTGCTGTACAACTTCCCTCGCAACATCCGCCAAGCTGAGTTGCAGACGCAGAGCGGCCATGTCCCCGACGCAGTGATCGAAGTTGTCCTTACGGAGGACCAACTCCGCCTCGCCGCGCAGCGCTGGGTGGAACGCCAGATAGACCTGGACTCTCAGCAAGCCGAGCGACGCCAGGAACTCTTGCTGATGTACTCGCATTCACAGGAGACCTACCGAGAGCAGGTCGAGCCGTTGCGAGCCTATTACCGGGCCCATGGCCTGTGGCAAACCGTCAGTGGCTTCGGCGACTTCGAGGACGTAGCAGCCAGGCTGATCCCAATCGTCTCTGCCAGTAAACGCCACTCCTGATATCGCGCAGGTAGGCCGGCTGCCGGGCGACGTGGGAGGACTTTCCTCACATCTATCAAGGCGGCCCTGGACGTGCCGCACGCGCCGCCGCCTGGGCGCGTCCGTCGCCCCGACTCCGGCCACGCAACACGCCCGGCGGCTGGCCGGAAGCGGTCAGCCCATGGGGCCGGCAGCCGGCCGGGCCGCGCGGTCACGAGCCCGCGGCATAGTGCAGCGCACGCCGGCTGCGTCGGCGAGCTGGTGGCGGGTAGCGGGGTTGCGGTTACTTCGCCTCCGGCGGGGCGCTCGGGCTCCAGGATGGTCGGGGGTCCGTCGGCGGGTCACGGCGCGGCCGTGACGTGTCCGCCTAGGTGATCACCGGGCAAGCCGGTCGGTGATGACGCCGCCGCCCATCTTGACTACCGGACTTCCGTCGAGACCGGGTCGAGGAAGAAGAGGCACTGGGCGGATTTGAACTCGCCTACCTCGGCGACGAAGCGGAACTTGTCGCCTTCGCCGACGGTGGCGGGGATCTGCTTGCCGGTCAGTTTCAGGTCGAGGATGTTGACGTCCTCGTACTTGAAGGCCGGGCCGACTGCCGTGTTCGGGCCCTTGTCGCCTGGGCCCAGAAGGAAGTCGTAGCGGGTGTCGTAGTCACCGTGGGGCGCCATGTTCACGATCGAGCCGTTGAACGCGACCGTCTTGCCCTCGTGCCTGGTCGCGAAGGCCAGGTTCGCGTCGTCGCAACTGTCCGCCTTCAGCAGCGCGGCGAACTCCGGATTGTTCTGCGGCGTGATCACCGCAGGGGCAGCCGACTCGACAGCGGTCGGAGCCGGCGTAGCAGACGGTTTCTCACTCACAGCAGCCGTCGACTTGTCTGACTCGTCCTTCTTTTCGTCTCCGCCGCTGAGTGCAGAGGCGGCGCCGATGACGACGGCAAGGATCACGAGGACGGCGGCCGCCGCGCCGATCAGGAGCCACGGCTGCGGCTTCTTCGGCCGACGGAAGTCGACTGTGGAGCGCAGCGCGCCTGGGGCCTGTCGTACGAGCTCCCAGCCTTCCTTCTGCATCTTCGAGATAACCCAGCCGTCGGTGCCGCGAACTGGCCGTACGGTCTTGAACTCGTACTTGATCTCGTCGGCCATGCGGCTCCGCGCCTCCTAAGTGGACTGCTCACAACAGCGGCCCGGCGCAGCATAGGGGACAGGCACAACTGACACCGGCCGCGTGTAACGCCGGGCTGATCGGTGAAGCCGGATGAGTGGAGATCTTGATCTCCAATGCGGCCTCCACTCTCCTGGAAGGGCCGTCACCTGCGACGTGAGGAACCTATGCGCCCTCGCTCCCTTTCCCGCTCGATCCGACGCACCTTCTCCACCTCGCTGGCCACCCTCGCCCTCGTCGGGGGCGCGGCGGCCCTCGCTCCGGCCGACGCGGTGGCGGCCGGGCGACTCCAGCCCGATCTGGTCGTCGATCTGATGATGACCGACGTGCTCAATCCGGCGGAGGGCGAGACCTTCTCCGGCGAGCTGTTCGTGCCGTTCGTCGTGGCCGGCGCGACACCGGGCAGCAGGGTGCCCATCACCACGAGCATCACCCCGCAACGCCGCGAGGCGAACACCGACAACAACACCGAATCCGTCACGGTGGCGATCTCGGGCACGTGCGTCATCCGCGGCAGTGTGTGGCACGGCCTTGACCGGGATGGGCAGCGCGAGGCGGATGAGCCAGCCATCGCCGGTGGCCCGGACGGGGTGTTGGAGGTGAGTCTGTCGAGTCCGCAGCGACAGGCGATTGGCGGTGGCTCGGCCACCGTCAACCCGGACGGAACCTGGTCGATCACCGCCCGCACCGAGCTGCTGTACGAGGTCCGGCTGGAGGCAGCCGCCACGTACGGCCGGACTGTCGCAGACGTGGGTGACGACGCCACGGACTCGGACATCGTGAAGTCGTACCAGTTCGAGCCGACCCTGCTCGTCGCCAGCGCCGAATTCCAGGCCGTGCATGGCGGAGAGTACGTGGTCGACGCCGGCCTCGTCGGCCAGAGCTGAGCCCCTCGCCGCCCGCCCGAGATGTTTCGGGCGGGCGGCGATCCGGACAGACAGCAGCGGCTCCGCCGGAGGGGGTGGTGATGACACCTGGCGCCGGGGGCTGACGTAGATATCCTCTTCAGGTGCTGGCCCGTGTGGAGATCGTTGACATGGGTCCGGCACTGCGAAGGGACTATCGACATGCCCCGTGTGGTACCGGCGGTCATCCGCGCGCTCGACGTCCTCGAACTGTTCCTGGACTGCCCTCAGTTGTCGGCCCGCCAGGTGATGGAGCGACTCGATCTGCCCCGCACGACTGTCCACGAGTTGCTCGTGACGCTCGAGGCTCGCGCGTACCTGATCTCCGTACCGGGTCAGCCTGTGCAGTATCGGCTCGGCATGCCGCTGTTCCAGCTCGGCGCGGCGTTCGCCGGCCGGCTTGATCTGGTACGCGAGGCGCAGGGCGTCGCGCGGGACGTGGCGGCCGCGTGCGACGAGGCGGTCCATGTGGCGGTGCTCGACGGTGCCGATGTCATCTACCTCGTGAAGTTCGACAGCACGCACCCCGTCCGGATGGTTTCCGGGGTCGGGCTGCGGCTGCCCGCACACTGCACGGCCGTCGGCAAGGTACTGCTGTCGGATCTCGATCAGGCGGACCTGGACGGCGTCCTACTGAAGGACCCCCTGCCGGGCATGACGCCGGACAGCATCACCGACCCGGATCTTCTTCGTGAGCATCTGAACCGTGTCCGGGCGGAGGGTGTCGCTGTCGACATCGGCGAGTCGGACACCGCGATGCGCTGTGTCGCTGCGGGGATCCGGGACCATACCGGCGCCATCATCGCTGGGATGAGTCTGTCCGCGCCGAGCATTCGTTGGACGCCTCAGGTGCAGGTGGAGTGGACCGGGCTGGTTCGCGAGGGCGCGGCTGTGTTGTCGGCCCGCATGGGCTACCGGGCGCAATCTCGGTAGGCAACCTCCCGCTTTCGGTTCGAAACAACATCGAAACATTGACATTGCTCATCAAGCTGCCCTAGCGTCGCGACCACTCGATACGGTATATCGAACCTAGTTCGAAATCTCGAACGGCGGTGGTCAGGTGATCCGACCGAACTGGAACGTCAGCGCTACTGCCTCGGCCCGGTCGCCGATCGCCTCAACCTCGTCGCGCTACCCGGAGAGCGCCACCCGACATGTCTCGGGTGGCTCCGACGAAGCGCGCGTGAGCGGACGTCCCACGGTGACGGGCGGGCCCGCTCACCACCGTAGGAACCCACGAACGCACTGATCTCGACGGGCGTCCCTCGGTGGTCGCCGGCAGAAACCAACTGCAACACAAGCATCGCGGTGTTCGCCAGTTAGACCTTCGGCGTGCAGCCGTGCGCGGGCAGAAGAAGGAGGCGGGTGTCCATGGAGGACAAGTCGGGGTGGTCACGGCGGGGCTTTCTGGGGATGGGGGTGGGGGTGCTCGGTGCGGCCGGTCTGGCCGCGTGTGGGGACGGCTCCGAATCGCCCACCAGGGTGCAGCCGGAGGTTCCGCAGGAGCTTATCGACGCCGCGGCGGCGATGAAGGGCTCCTCGATGGGCATGCTGTCGCAGAAGCTGTACTCGACGGCGGCGAACGAAGCCCTCGACAGCTCGATCAAGAAGTTCGCCGACAGCACCGGGACGAAGATCGAGAACAGTCTGGTCCAGGCCGACGCCGGTGACGTGGTGGCCAAGATCGACGCCGAGGTCAAGGGCGGGGTGGCCCGTGACCTGGCGTTCATGACCGACTCGCGGTTCGTCGCGCAGTTCCAGGCGCTGGGCGACCTGGAGGACGTGACGGACGTCGTCAAGGCGCTGACCGCCAAGTACGGCGAACCCTGCGCCGAGGCCAAGAACTTCTGCGTCTTCGACGGCAAGTGGTTCGCCATCCCGTACCACTTCATCGGGATCGGGTCGTTCCTGCGCAAGGACTGGATGCAGGACAAGGGCATCACCCCCAAGGACATCTACAGCTGGGAGGAGCTGCGGGACCTGTGCCTGGAGATCTCCGATCCGACCAAGCGCCGGTTCGGCTGGGGCATGACTGTGAACCGGTCCGGTGACGGCAACGGAATGATCGAGGCGTTGATCAACGCCTACGGCGGGTCGATCGCCGCCAACGACGGCCGGAAGGTCACCTTCAACTCACCGGAGACGGTGCAGGCGGTTACCTTCCTCGGCGACATCTACACCAACCCCAAGTACAAGCCGATGTTGCCACCGGGGATCGCGAGCTGGACCGACACCAGCAACAACGAGAACTGGCTCGCCGGGATCCTCGGTTACACCCGCAACCAGTTCAGCGTCTACGCGGACTCCAGGACCAAGAAGAACCCGGTGCACGAGAACACCCACGTGTTCTCCGACTGCATCGGGCCCGCGACCGACAATCCGCTGCTGCTCGGCCAGTCGCAGGGCTTCGTCGTCTTCAAGGGTGCCAAGAACCCGGCGCTCGCCAAGCTCCTGGCCCAGTACCTGGTCAGCGCGCCCGCGCTGCTCGGGGTGGCGAAGGAAGCACCCGGCCTGGTGATGCCCGCCTGGGAGAAGGTCTGGGACGCCGACCCGTTCTTCACCAGCGGCGACGCGGCGTTCCCCATGCTGCGAAAGATCACTGAACTGAAGCTGCCGCTGAACACGAAGAACGGCCTGGCCTTCCCGCAGAAGGCCAGCGCGGGCCAGCAGGCGGTGGGATCGGCCTACGTCCTCACCGACATGATGCAGCAGGTCGTGCAGGGCACGGCGCCGGCGCAGGCCGTGACGGCCGCCCACGCGAAGATGGTGCAGATCTTCAACCAGCAGGGGCTGCGGCAGTGAGGTCGGTCCGTCCTGCGCGGGTCCCGACGGCGAGGAAATCCCCGCCGTCGGGGCCCGGCTCTCTCACGGCGGTCCAGCGGCGGCTGGGGCGCGACTGGCGACTCGCGGCGCTGTTCCTGGCGCCGATGGCAGTGCTGGTCGGCGGGCTCGTTCTCGTGCCGATCGCCCGGTCGATCATCACCAGCACCACGGAACGGCACGGGCAGGACACCGTCTTCGTCGGCCTGGACAACTATCTCGCGCTCGTCAGCGACGATCAGTTCCACACCGGCGTGGTGAACTCGTTCGTCTTCACCGCGTACGCCGAAATTTTCAAGGTCGTGCTGGGGTTGGCGGCGGCCCTGCTGCTGCATCATCGCCGCCGTGGGCGGGCCGTGCTGGCCGGGCTGCTCCTGGTGCCGTGGGTGGTGCCGACGGTGGTGACGGCGTTCAGTTGGCGCGCGCTGCTCGACCCGATCTTCGGCAGCGTCAACACGCTGCTCACCGCCACCGGGATCGGGCCGCTGCTGGCCAGCGCGCACCTGGTCGACAGTTGGCCTGCGGGCTGGCTGTCCGACCCGTCGCTGGCCATGCCGTCGGTGATCCTCGTCAACGTCTGGAAGGGAGTGCCGTTCTTCACCGTGTGTTTCCTCGCGGGGTTGAAGGCCATCCCGGCGGACCTCTACGAGGCGGCGACCATCGACGGTGCCTCGGCGTGGCAGCGGTTCAGAAGCGTGACGCTGCCCGGACTGCGCCACGTGATCACCGTGACGGTGACTCTGTCGTCGATCTGGACGTTCAACAACTTCGACCTGGTCTGGTTGCTGACGCAGGGCGGCCCGGGCGACGTGACAGCGCCGTACGTGCTCATCGCCTATTCGAAGGCCATCCTGCAACTCCAGTACGGCGCGGGCGCGGCGGTCACGCTCGTCATGCTGCCGATCATCGGCGGGCTGGTGTTCGTCCTGGTCCGGTTGTTGCGTCAGGACACCAACATCAAGCTGCCCCGGCGACGCCGGACAGCGCTGTGGATCGGGGCACGGCGGTGGGCTCCGACGGCGCGCAAGGCGCTGCCGTGGGTCATCGCGGCGCTGGTCACCGGCCTGCTGGCCTGGGCATCACCGCAGATCTTCTGGAAGGCGGCGGTAGTCCTCGGCGTGATTCTGCTGATCGCGGCGGGGGTCGGCCGGGTGGTCTCGACCCTCCAGTCCCGAGGTGGTCGCCGTTCGTCGTCGGTGGTGTCGGGCCTGGGTTCCTGGGCTGCGCTGGCCGGCCTGCTCTTCTTCGTGCTGGGCCCGCTGTACTGGATCGCCGTCACGGCCTTCAAGTCCGAGGGCCAGGTCGTCATGCGTACCGACGACCTGTGGCCGACGCCGTGGACCCTTGAGCAGTTCGGCGCCCTGTTCGACAACCAACCGTTCGGCCGCTGGTACCTCAACACCCTGCTGGTGTCCGCGGCGTCGACAGCCGTGGCACTGGTCTGCGCCGCCCTGGCGGGGTACGCCCTGGCCCGGCTGCGGTTCCGCGGGGCGCAGGGCTTCACCGTCACGGTGCTGCTCACCTACGTGATGCCGGGCGCGCTGCTGTTCATCCCGCTGTACCAGATGCTCATCGGCGCCAGGCTCACCGACTCGTTGTGGTCCCTGGTGGTGACGTACCCGACCTTCACGCTGCCGTTCGCCACCTGGCTGCTGGTGGGGTACTTCTCGTCGATTCCCATCGAGCTGGAGGAGGCCGCGTTGGTGGACGGTTGCAGCCGCATCCAGGCGTTCGGCAAGGTGGTGCTGCCGCTGGCCAAGCCAGGGCTGCTGGCGGTTGCGCTCTTCACACTGACCAACGCCTGGAACGAGTTCCTCTTCGCCTTCGTGTTCATCACGAAGGACGAGTACAAGACGCTTCCGGTCGGAATGCAGTCGATGATCGCCGGAGACGTCGTACCGCAGGGACAACTCGCCGCGGCGTCGCTGCTGGTCAGCATCCCCGTGGTGATCATGTACGCCCTCGGGCAGCGCTTCCTGACCGAGGGGCTCACCGCTGGCGCTGTGAAGGGCTGATCGGGGGCAGCCGACCGCTCGCGCTACCAGGCCATGTTGATGGCCCGCTCGAAGTTGACGTAACCGGCGCGGGCGAAGGCTTTCGCCATGGGTACGTTGCCCAGGTCGGTGGCAGCGCGGATGCGTGGGACGTCCTCGGCGGCCAGGGTTCGGGTGCCCTCGGCGAGGAGGCCGTCGACGTACCCGTGGCCCCGGTGCTCCGGAACGACGCCGAGGTAGGCGATCACCGGGTGGTAGGCGTTGCGGGCGGGAACGACGAACCCGACGGCCTCGCCGTTCTCGCCCAACGTCCCGATGCGCCACCACTCACGAGGGCTGGAGTACGTGGCCAGTTCCTGCTCGTAGTGCTTGAGCGCGGCCTCGTGGGGCGACATCTGTGCCAGGTCGGTACGGCTGTGCGCGTCCAGGGTCCCGTTCAGTGCGCGGGTCATCAGCGCGACCAACTCGTCGGTGTCCAGGGCTGGGCGGAAGGCCAGTCGCTTGTCGGGCGTTGGCAGGCCGGCCGTGGGGCGCCACTCCAGGCGTAGGCGTTCGACAGTCAGGCGGGCGCCGGTGCTCTCGAGGACGCCCATCCTGGTACGCACGGCCCGGTACGTGTCCGGGTTCTCGCGCCAGTCCGCCGGAATGAACCGGCCATATTCGGGAGGTACCGAGCCGGGTGCCAGGACCTGCTTCGCGGCGGTCTCGTACAACGCCCGCGCCACCTCGGTCAGATCCTCGGCGGTGTCGTCGACGTCGAGGATGTCCAGCAGCAGCGGAGCGTCGTCGCCGCTGCGGCCCCACCAGGCGACCCTGGCCAGCAGTCGGTCGCCGCGCACTGCCACCCACATCCACTCCGGTCGGCGGCGCTTGTCGGCAAGGTCGTCGTCGAGCTCGTGATTGATGGTGTACGGCAGGCGGTTGAACAGGGCGGTCTCGTCCGGCCCGGTGATGGGACGGATCGTGACCGTGTCAGGGGACGTGCTCATGCGGACTCGTTTCCGGTCTGTGTGCGCGTGTAGGTGAGGAAGAGAGCGCCACTGTCCAGAACTGTGTGGTCGGTCAGGCGCCAGGTGCGTGGTGCGAAGACGGCGTCGCGGCCGAAGAGCGGAATGCCGGCGCCGATGGTCAGCGGGGCGAGCTTGATGATCAGCTGGTCGATCTCGGGGTAGAGGGCACCGGCCAGCGCGCCGCCGCCGATCACCCAGACGTCCTTGCCGTCGTGCCGCTTCAGCTCTCGTACGGTGGCAATCAGGTCCTGGCCGATGACCTCGACGGCCGGGTCCGGGCTGCTGCCCAGCGTCCGGGAGAACACCAGGTGGCGCAGGTGCGGGTACGCGTCGGTCACGCCGGCCTTCAGGCCAACCTCGTAGGAGTGGCGCCCTTCCAGCACTGTGTCGAACCGGCTGCCCTGGTCGGTGATGCCGAACGCCTGCCGGGCCGGGCCGGGGAGCGTCTCCGGGTACTCCGCGACGAGGTGGCGCAGGTAGTCGTCCGGGACGGGCCAGAAGCCGTCGGGGCCGGTGGGGTCGGCGCCGTCGGGGCCGGCGATGAAGCCGTCCAGTGTGGCGGCGATGTAATACACGAGCTTGCGCACGACGATCTCCTCGTTCAGGGGTGCCATCAGCCTGCCCGGCGCGGCACCGGCCTACAAGATCACAACTGGTAACGTGCCATAACCCTGCGCTAATGGGTGGATCGGGGACAGCACATGGAACTCCGCGACATCGAGATCTTCCTGACCCTGGCGGAGGAACTGCACTTCACCCGCACCGCCGAGCGGCTGCACGTGACCCAGGCCCGGGTCAGCCAGGCGATCAAGAAGCAGGAACGTCGGATCGGCGCCGCGCTGTTCGAGCGGAACAACAGGCAGGTGACGCTCACGCCGATCGGCCAACGGCTCTTCGACGACATCCAGCCCATGTACCGAGGTCTGCACGAGGGAATGGACCGGGCCAGGCTGGCCGCCCGCGGCAAGACCGGGGTGCTGCGGGTCGGGTCGATCGCCGTCAACCTCCATGATTTCCGCGAGTTGTTCGACGGGTTCGCGAAGGACCACCCTGAGTGCGAGGTGCAGCTCCGGCATGTCGACTTCGGCGATCCCTTCGGTCGGCTGCGCGCCGGCGACATCGACGTGCAGATCGTGTGGTTGCCCGTCAAGGAGCCGGACCTCACCGTCGGCCCGGTGATCTACACCGAACCCATCGTGCTGGCCGTCGGGTCGACCCACCGGCTGGCTGGCCGGAAATCGGTCTCCTACGAGGATCTGGCGGACGAGACGGTCATGGGCGGGGCCCGGCCGGACTACTGGCGGGAGATCCTGGTGCCGGTACGCACACCGAGCGGACGGTTGATCCCGATCGGCCCGTCGGTCTCCAACTTTCAGGAGATGATCCCGATCCTCGTCACTGGCGAAGCCGTCTCGCCCGTGCACGCCCAGGCCGCCAGCTACTACGCGCGGCCGGACATCGCCTACGTGCCCATCCACGACGCCCCGCCCGGCCGGTGGGGGCTGATCTGGCGTACCGGCTGCGAGACGGAACTCATCCGCTCCTTCGCCGGCGTCGCGCAGGGTCTGCACTCCGTCGAATAGCCCGCCGCGTTACCCGGCGCCGGCGATGATCGCGCCGCCGACGGTGTCCACATACCACCGCTGGTACTGCTCGATCGCCCATCCGCGTTGCCGGACGAGCCAGTCGAAGTTGCGGACGTCCTGGGCCAACCAGAGGATGTCGGCCACCTGATCGACGCTCAGGTCGGGGCGTACGCCTCCCGTGTCGACGAGTTCGGCGGCGAACATGGCCATGCCGCGGCGGCGGTCGTCGACGTTCTTGCGCCAGATCTCGGCGGCATCCGGATCGGCCGTGGCAGCCCCGGCCAGCGCGAGCATCACCTGGGCCTGCCGGGCGTTGACCTCGGCCAGATGGCGGGCGTAGCGGGCGAGCTTGGCCTGAGGGTCGGCGAGGGCGCGGATCTCGGCCACGAAGGGCCGGTCCGGCAGAGCCACCGGTTCGTCGTCGCCGGCCAGGGTGACGTCGACCAACTGGGAGAGCAGTTGCCGCTTGCTGCCGAACACCGCGTACAGGGTCTGGACCGCGACGCCGGCTTCCACTGCGACAGCGGTCAGCGGTGTGGCCGCGTAGCCCGGATCGACGAACAGCCGGCCAGCCGCTTCGAGGATCGCCCGCCGGGTCTGTCGGGCCTGCTCCTGTCGCCGAGATGAGTCATATCGCCGCTTGACAACCACCTCTCAACTGTAGTGCTCTATTGGATAGAGGCTCACTCTATCGAGAGGTGACGGCCATGCCGTTCGGTGTGTTGCAGGAGATGCCCGGCGTCAGCGAAGCGGAGTACCGGCAGGTGGAACGACACCTCGGGCCGGATCGACCCCCGGGTCTCCTCGCCCATGTCGCCGGGCCGACCGAGGACGGCTGGCGGATCATCAACGTCTGGCAGGACGAAGCGGCATTCCGCCGGTTCCAGTCCGAACGGCTGGTCCGGGCCGCTGGCCTGGCGGCACAGGAGGACGGCTTCGACCCGACGAAGGCGGCTCACTTCCGCTCGATGAGCGTCGACGGCGCCGAGATGCCGTTCTGATGGCCGACACCGCCAGCCTGCGGGCCCGCGGCACCGCTTTCTGGGCGGAAGCGGCAGCTGGCTGGATTCGCCACGCCGATAGGCAGGACGAGACCGGTCGACCGCTGGGAGCGGCGGCCATGGATCGACTGGCGGCACTACCCGCCGAACGAATCCTCGACGTGGGCTGCGGCTGCGGCGGCACCACGGCCGAGATCGCCGCCGCGGTCGGCGAGACCGGCGCGGCGATCGGTGTCGACATCGACGAGGCGATGGTGACCGCCGCTCGACGCCGGTTCCCCACCGACGGGCACCCGGGCATCCAGTTCCACGTGGCCGACGTCGAGACTCTCGATGCCGTGCCCGGTGCCCCGTTCGACGCGGCGTTCTCACGAATGACACTGATGCTGTTGGCGGATCCGGTTGCCGGCTGCCGCACGATCCGGCGGTCACTGCGCCCCGGAGGGCGCCTCGCCGCTACCGTCTTCCGCGACAGCGGGGTCAACCCGTGGCTGTCCGCGGCGATGCTCGGCGCCGCACCACATCTCGGACCTCTACCACCGCTCCCGGTCGGTGACGAGCCCGGTCCGTTCGCGTTCGCCGACCCGGAGCGGCTCGCCCGGATCCTCACCACCGCCGGCTTCACCGCCGTCACGATCACGCAGTGCGATGTCGTCCTGGAAACTCCGGACGACGCTGACGCGGTGGCCGAATGGCTCATCGAGGTCGGCCCGGCCGGCGCCGCGTACCGGACGGCTCCGCCGGCTGGTCAGGCTTCGGCCCGGGCGGGGGCCGCCCGGCTGCTCGGCCGGTTCCGTAAGCCTGGCGTCGGCTACCGGCTGCCCACCGGCCTCTGGCTCGTCACCGCGAACGCCGCCGGAACCCCCACCCACCACGAACCCCGTGAGGACAAAATCCAATGAGTACGTTCCGACCGCTCGCACCAGCCCTCTGCCTCGTGCTCGCCCTGACGGCGTGCACCGAGACCGACGCGCCCGAGCCCACTGCGGCGCCAGACACGACAGGATCGACCAGCGCGGCCGGATCCGCTCCGGCCGACGGCCCCTCGGTGTCGGCGAAGGAAGTGTGCGCCTACCTGGCCGGCCAGGTGCCGACGCTCAAGGGAATCGGGTCCGAGACGGGCGTGATGGCCAACCTCACAGTGAACCTCTATTCCTGGTACGAGAAGCAGGGCCCCGTGCCCAACGGCCGTGACATCGACGACCAGACCCGCAAGGAATGCCCGGCGACCCGGACCGAGGTGCTGAAACTCGCCGGCATGGAGAGCTTCGAGCGGCTGTAGCCGCCCGACCACCGGACGGTCGCGGCCGTCAGTGCCCCAACCGCTTCTCGAACCAGTGGTGGGCGTAGCGCTCGGTGTTGTACGCCTCGATCTCCCGGTAACCGGTCGCCCGGTACAGGGCGATCGCCTCGGTGAGGTTGCGGTTGGTGTCCAGCCGGACCGCTGTCGCGCCGCGCTCGGCGGCGTACCGTTCCAGCTCGCCCAGCAGCCGCCGCCCGACCCCGAGGCCACGTACGGTGTCGGCAACCCACACGCGTTTGATCTCGGCGGGTGCGTCGGCGTGGAGTTTGACGGCGCCACAGCCGATCGGTTCGGTGTTGAGGGTGGCGAGCAGGAGCACGCCGTTGGGCGGGACGAGCGCTTCGTCGTGGACCGGGTTGCTCAGCGCCGGGTCGAACCCGTCGTCGAATCGTCGCGCGATGTCGCGGGCGTAGGCCCGCAGGCACGAGCGGGCTCGCGGGTCGCTCGGCGAGCATGGCTCGATGACGACCATCGAGCCGATGAGCAGCCGTTCGACCTCGGCCATGGCGGTGACGAGTCGTTCGCGATGGCGTTCGGTGAGCGGTTCGAGGATCGAGGCGGCCAGATCGTCGGACCGCTGGTCGAGGTCGGCCCACTGGGTCCGGCCGGCGTCGGTGAGGGTGGCGACGCGGACCCGGCCGTCACCGCCCGCCTGGTCGCCCGGCCCGACGGCGATGAGGCCGTCGTTCTCCAGTGTGCGCAGGAGTCGGCTGAGGTATCCAGAGTCCAGGCCGAGCCGGGCCCGCAGCGCTGCGACCTCGGCACCGGCGGGGCCGATCTCCCAGAGCAGCCGGGCCTGCCCCAGCGGGCGCCCCTGGGCCATGTACTCGTCGTCGAGCGCACCCACCCGTTGGGTGACCGTCCGGTTGAACCGCCGCACGGCGGCGATGAGAGCCGAGTCCATATGCCTGACTTTAGTCAGGCATATGGACTACGCGCCAGCTCGGTGCCGGTACGACCCGATGCCGGCGTGGTCCAGGACGACCACCACGAGCACCACGCCGGTGGCGACCGCACTGACCGCCACCAGCGGCAGCCGCACGACGGCCGCCGCACCGGCCAGCACGAGCAGTGCGGCAACCCGGGGCCAGGAGAGTCGCCGGTGGATCGCCGCCGAGAACAGGATCCGCCCGACGAGGAACAGCAACGGGCCGCTCAGGATGACCAGGACCGCAGTGCGGTCACCGTCGCGCAGAGGGTGGGCGATGCTCAGCTCGGCGCCGACGGCGGTGACCACCAGCCCGGCGATCATCACCAGGTGCAGGTATCCGGTGGTGACACCGAGTCGGGACGGGTCGGCGTGCTCGATGGCCGGGCCGAGGCGCTGCCCGGCAGGCGTGACGTAGAGCAGACCGATCAGCACCGCGGCGGCGAAGACCAGCAGGAACGCGGCGGTCTGCGGGAGGGCGAGGTCAGTGTCGGCGTACGAGAGGCCGGCCACCAGGACCAGCTCGCCCAGCGCAATGATCATGATTTGTTGGTACCGCTCGGCGAAGTGCTCGCCGGCCAGATGCAGCTCCTGCGACCCGGTCCGACCCATCAGTGGCGTGGGCCAGCCGAGGCGCGGGCCGGTGAAGTCGATGGCGAGGGCGAGCAGCCAGAGCGGCACCCGCCACTCCGGCAGAAACCCGCCGGCCAACCACGGTACGGCCGACACGCTGAACCAGCAGAGGATGCGCAGCGCCCGGCTCTGCCGCGGGTGGCCGCGTAGCGCCAGGGCGGTGACCGCCCCCCTGGCGATGTGCACCGAGACGTACGCGCCGGCGAAGAGCAGGCCCCGCCCGTCCGACGCCTGCGGGATCGCCACCCCGGCCAGCAGGCTGCTCAGCGCGGCACCGACCAGCAGCCAGCGCACCGCCGGGCTCTCCGGGTCGTACCAGTCGGCGAACCAGGTGGTCGTCACCCAGATCCACCAGACCCCGGCCAACAGCACTGCGGTGTGCAGCGCGCCGCCCAGACTGAGGTCGTGCAGCAGGTGGGCGGCCAACTGGCTCAGGGCGAGCACGAACGCCAGGTCGAAGAACAGCTCCAGGAACGAGGCGCTCAGCGGTGAGTCACTTCCCCGCAGCAGCCGTTCGGGTCTGCTCGCCATCGGCGCTCCTCCCGCTGGCGCACGCCCTGCGTCCGTCGTACCACCCGAGGCCGGCCACCGGAGGCGAAAGCGCTGTCAGCGGCGGACGCCGACCCCGGCGTACCCGTGGGCGTCCACGGTCTCCGGCTCGCCCTCCGGGCGCCACCGGGTGGTGGCGACCAGGCCGGGTTCCACCAGGTCGTAGCCGGCGAAGAAGCGTGCCGTCTCGGCGCGTGAGCGGGGCACCAGCGGGGCGCTGCTGTTGCGGTAGACGGCCTGGCCGCGCTCGGCCGGCTCCGGCGGGATGCCGTCAAGCGTCAGGTGGGACAGCACCAGGTGACTGCCGGGCGCTGTGGCGTCGTGCCGGCTGATCGGTCATGCGGGATCCCTTCGGCGACGGGCGCGGAGCTCGATGTCTAACACCTGCGGCGACGACCCGCTGACCCCTCGTGTCGTTGATCCGGCTGCGCCCATGGTCACCGCTGACCACGGTGGGGGCACCGACTCAACGAGGAGGGACGCCGATGACCGCTCAGCGCGAGACCGTGCAGGTCGACAACGACCTGTTCCGCGCCGTGTACGACTCGCCCGCATCACTGCCCGGCCGACACCGCTGGACCACCCCCGAGTCGGACGTCCGGCGGCTGGAGAAACTGCTCGGCATGCCGGCGCGCAGCATCGGCGCCCCGCTCTGGGTCAGCGGCGACGAACCCGACTGCCCGAAGTGCCGCCGGCGGGTCACCTGGTACGACATCGTCTCGTCGGCGCTCTCCGGCCTGCACGACAAGGCCATGATCGCTACGGTCATCCTGGGTGAGCGCAAGTACGTCAACACCGAGATCCCGGATGCCATCGCCGGGGTGCGCTGCTCCGACTGTCACACGGCGATCGACGGCCTGCGCAGCTTCAAGTGCCACAACTGGGCGTACGCCTTCGAGGCGCTGGAGGCCGTCCGCGAGCGGATGGCCGGCGGTCCCGGCCCGACCTGATCCGGAGCCCGCGCCGACCTGAGCCGCGGCGTCCCCTGAGCCGGTCGGGGCGGCTCAGTCGGCTGAGCGGCGGGTGGGGCGGCGGCCGGGCGGGGAGGGCGGCTCCGGGCCGGGGTCGGGCACCGGTGGCATCGACCGGGTGACCGGTTCGGCACCGGTGACCCGCAGCGACTCGCCGTGGTGCCACAGCTCGACCTCGGCATCCGCGGCGGCGTCGGGCAGCTCGTAGCGGGCCTCGGCCGGAGTCAACGTGACCCGTAGCCGGTGGCCGCGCCAGCGCAGGCTGAACGCCAGCCGGTCGATCCGGCGCGGCAGTCGGGGGTCGAAGGAGAGCACCCTCCGGTCGTCGCGCAGCCCACCGAAGCCCTGCACCAGCGCCAGCCACGCGCCGGCCAGCGAGGCCAGGTGCAGCCCGTCGGCGGTCTTGTCGCCCAGGTCGGCCAGGTCCTGCAGAACCGACTCGGCGAACAGGTCGTACGCCAGATCGAGGTGCCCGACCTCGGCGGCCAGCACTGCCTGCGGTGCCGCCGACAGCGACGAGTCGCGGACCGTGCGGGCCTGGTAGTACGCCAGGTTGCGGGCCTTCTCGTCGGCGGTGAACTCACCGGGGCAGAGCTGCATGGCCAGCACCAGGTCGGCCTGCTTCACCACCTGCTTGCGGTACAGCTCCAGGTACGGGAAGTGCAGCAGCAGCGGGTAGTCGTCGTCGCCGGTGTTCGCGAAGTCCCACTCCGGCTGCTCGGTGAAGCCGGCGGCCTGCTGGTGCACCCCGCGCTCGCTGTCGTACGGAACGGCCATCGTGTCGGCGGCGGCCCGCCAGCCGGCCACCTCGTCGCGGTCCACGCCGAGCCTGCCGGCCAGCTCGGGATGCGCCTCGGCGGCGTCCGCCGCACCGCACAGATTGCGCTTCGCCATCAGGTTGGTGAACACGTTGTCGTCGACCAGTGCCGCGTACTCGTCCGGGCCGGTCACCCCGTGCAGGTGGAAGTCGCCCTCGTCCGACCAGTGGCCGAAACCGTGCCAGAGCCGGGCGGTCTCCACCAGCAGTTCCAGCCCCGCCTCGGCCAGGAACCCCTGGTCGTCGGTGGCCGCCAGGTAACGCAGCACCGCGTCGGCGATGTCGGCGTTGACGTGCAGCGCCGCGGTGCCCGCCGGCCAGTAGCCGGAGCTTTCCCGGCCGCCGATGGTGCGCCACGGGAAGGTCGCGCCGGTCAACCGCAGCTCGGCGGCCCGCTCCCGCGCCTCGGGCAGGTGGGCGTGCCGCCACCGCAACGCCGAGCGGGCCACCGCCGGGGCCAGGTAGGTGAGCACCGGCAGGACGTAACTCTCGGTGTCCCAGAGGACGTGCCCGTCGTAGCCGTTGCCGGTCAACCCCTTGGCCGAGATGGTCCGGTCGGACTCCGGGCGACCGGCTTGGATCAGGTGGAACATCGCGAACCGAACGGCCTGCTGAAGCTCCGGATCGCCGTCGAGCCGCACGTCGGCGACCTGCCAGGCCGCGTCCAGGGCGGCGCGCTGATCGCTGAGTAGGGCATCGAAGCCGTCCGCGCGTGCCGCGTCCGCCTCGGCGGCGACCAGGGCGGCCAACTCGTCGGCGGGCGTCGCGTCGACAGCCGCCCACTCGTAGGCGGCGAACTTCGTCAGCCGCAACCGCTCCCCCGGGTGCAGGCGACCCGTCACGGTCAGCCGTACCCGGTCTGGGGTGCAGTCACCGCTGATCGTCGCCGTGTCCGGGCCCTCCAGCAGGTGACTGACAGCGACCGCGACGCGCTGGCCGCTGCGCTCGGTGCGGTGCACCAGCACGCCGTCGAGGCCTGTCGCACGGTACGTCTCGGCGGTCAGCGGGTCGGTGGGCACCGAGGCGGCCCGAGGATCGTCCGAACGCTCCGGCACCTTCTCGTTGGCCAGCAGATCCGAGCAGACCCGCACCTCGACGGCGGCGTCCAGCGGCTCGACCTCGTACCGGACGGCGGCCACCGGGCGACGCGGCAGGGACACCAACCGGGTGCTGCGGATGCGTACGCCCCGCCCGGCCGGTGAGATCCACTCGGTTTCCCGGCGCAGCACGCCGG
This sequence comes from Micromonospora sp. NPDC048843, assembly GCF_040649965.1. NCBI lineage: Bacteria > Bacillati > Actinomycetota > Actinomycetes > Micromonosporales > Micromonosporaceae > Micromonospora > Micromonospora sp. NPDC048843. Next base: position 11,583 of record NZ_JBEZGJ010000031.1, on the reverse strand, counting down.
TACGCAGGTCGAGCACCCGCTCATGGCTGCGCAGCGTTCCGGTCCGGAGATCCAGCGGCTCGTCGTCGACCCAGAGCCGGATCAGCGCGGCGTTCGGTGCGCTGATGACGGTGTCACTGGCTTGCGGGAACCCGTACCCCTCCTCGGGATAGCTCAGCTCGCGCCGCTCGTGGAAGCCACTGACGTAACTGCCCGGCATCCCGCACGGGGCACCCTCGTCGAGCACCCCGCGCCAGCCGATCCACCCGTTGCCCAACGCGAAGATCGACTCGGTCTCGCCGAGCCGGTCCACGTCAGCCTCCGTGCGCCGGATCCGCCAGGTCTCGTCGTCCGCCAGCGCGGTGGTGGACTGCTGTTGATCGGTGGCCGAACCGGTCTGCACGAGGCCTCCTGTCGATGTCGACGTCCTGCAACAGCCAACCAGAGCCGGCTGTGCGAACCCTGGACGAAGGTCTGACAGACCACCCGACCTTCGACAGCAGCGATGCCCTCTGGCGCGTTCCTAGGGTGTGCCCAAGGTGAACAGGGTATGAACGTGAAGTGAGGTGATGCATGGTCGACAACGGCAGCATGGACGTTCCGGAGATCAGTGCCGAGTGGTACAGCGACGTCGTCGACGCCGCCGCCGGCAGCCCAGAGCCGGTGCAGTGGTTCGTCGGACACGCCACCGAGGGGGTGATCCTGCTACTCGGCGCGCTGCTGGTGATGGCCGCGCTGAGCCGCCGGTCCGGCGGCCCGCACGACCGGGCACTCGCCCTGATCGCGCCGGTGCCGGCCCTCCTGGCGTACGTGGGCAGCGAGTTCTTCAAGACAGTGGTGGACCAGGACCGCCCCTGTCGGACGATCGGTCGGGAGATCATCGCGGGTGCCTGCCCACCGCCGGGCGACTGGTCGTTCCCCAGCAACCACGCCACCATCGCCGGCGCGCTGGCGGTCACCACGTTGCTGCTCTCCCGCCGACTGGGCCTGGTCGCGCTGCCCCTGGCCGCGCTCGGTGCCTTCTCCCGGGTCTTCGTGGGTGTGCACTACCCGCACGACGTGATCGCGGGTGTGTTGTTCGGCGCCCTGGTCGCAGTGGTGCTCACCCCGTTGCTGGCCCGCCCGACCAGCGAGGTGCTCCGCCGCCGGGCCAACCGTCCCGACAGCCCGGTCCCCAAACTGGCCAGCCGCTCCCGCCCCTAGCGGCCAGCGCGACCTGGAGTGAGAGCGCGCCCCCTCGCCACGCCGATCTTGCACTTTCGGTTGTCGATATGAGCGGGACGCCCCTTATGCCGGGACAGGAAGTGCAAGATCGCGGGGGCGGGGGCGGGGGCGGGGTCAGGTCGCCAGCAGGAGGGCGGCCGTTGTGCCGAGCAGCAGGAACGGGCCGAAGGGCAGGTGGGTGCTCCAGTTGGCGCGGCGGGTGGCCAGCAGGCCCAGACTCACCAGGGCGGAGAGCCCGAAGGTGAGCACCAGCCCGAACAGCAGCACCGGCCAGCCGTACCAGCCGAGCAGCGCGCCGACGCTGAGCGCGAGCTTGGCGTCGCCCAGCCCGAAGCCGCGGCGGCCGAGCAGCACAGCGGTGCTGGCGAAGAAGAACGCCAGCCCGGCCCCGCCGATGACGGCTCGCAGCCAGTGCCCCGGGTCGGCGTCGAGCGCGGCCACGCCGAGCAACAGCCAGGTCCCGGCCGCCGCGGGCACTGTGAGCCGGTCCGGCAACCGGTGCACGGCCAGGTCGACGAGGATCGCCGGGATGGTCCAGCCCAGCCACCAGATCAGCGCCGGCAGCGCCCCGCCCGGCGGCCCGGCGAGCGCCAGCAGCACCGCCGCCGCGAGCACGGCCAGCTCGACGGTGGCCGGCGGTGGGCCGACCCGGGCGCGGCACTGACCGCACCGGGCTGCCGGGCCCAGCGCCGGCCAGGGGCGGGTCAGGCCGACCGGCGCGCCGCAGGCGTCGCAGCCGGTCCGGCTGGGCACACCCGGGGGTACGGCGTAGCGCAGCGCGACCAACCGCATCAGCGGACTGATCGCGAGGATCGCGAACACCGTCGAAACCCGGGTGCGTGCCACCGCCGAGGCGAGGGCGGCCGGTCGTTCGCTCGACGGAGCGGGCGTCGCCTGGCGTGCGGGTTCCGTCGTCGCACCGGACGGCGGGGGTGCTGGGCTCCGATCGGGTGGGTCTCCCCGACCGGGGATGGCCGCCGGGGGGCCGGTCAGCGCCATGTCGCCTCCTTTGCGGCCAGCTGCTCCCCCGTGATGATGAACACGGATCGTGATTGAACACCCGCAATGGTGTAGCGGATGGCGCAGAAAGCGACGTGCCGACCGGAGCCTGCACGCGCGCTGTCGACCGCTTTCGAATCAGGCTTGCCGGTGGACGAGGCAGCCCGCCGACAGGGTGCCGACGTCGGTCGAATGCCGGGATGAGACCGCGATGTCCCACTCCCGCGGCCGGTGGCGTGACTCCGGTGAGCCCATCCGGCCCGGCGACCCCCCACCAATAACGACAGTTTGTTCGCCCATTGCCCCGACCGCAGTGTGGACACCCACCACCACCACCTGTCATCACGCTGAGTGTTCGGATGAATTGCCTCTGTTGCATCGGCGAGCGTCAGCCTATGCTCGCCCCTTGGGTGTGACGCAAGCCTCACCTTCACCATCGGACGACACAGGACCCCGAATTTGTAGAAGATCCGTAACGGTGAATGCAGAAGCGCAATGAACGGCTCCGGATGTGCTGATCCGGGCGCGCTTCCGCATGCCCGGCGGCGGTGAACCATCACCGCCCCGGGCGACCACGAGGAGGCTCGACGGTGCGCGGACGGCAGCTCAGAAGAGCGGCAATCTGCCTGCTGGTGGGCGTGGCGGCGATGCCGGTCACCGCCTGCGCCAGCGGACAGGAAGCGGTCGAACGACCTACGGCAGTTCGCGACAACGGACCCCGGACCGATTCCGACATCGAACGACGCGCTGCCGAAAAGGCGGCGCTTGACGCGTACTCCGGTTATCTCGCGGCATCGCGCACGGCGGGCCTGCGCAGTGATCCTCGTTCGCCGGAACTGTCCCGGTTCCTTGGTGATCCACTTTTGACTCGGGTCCGGGTATCCATTCGCGAGGCCAAGGAGCACGGCGCTATGCGTACCGGGACGTTCAAGTCCGACCCGACCGTGACCGCCGTCAGCCTGGACGCGAGACCAGCCACAGTGGAGATCCAGGACTGCCTGGACACGACCGGCTACCGGCTGGTCTACGCCAAGGACAAGCGCTCGGTACCGGGCAGCGGTGGCGGCCGGCACCTCTCCACCGCCACCGCGACCCGCTATCCCGACGGCCGCTGGCTGATCAACTATGGCGTGACGCACCGGGACCAGCCGTGCTGAGCGGGGCCGCGACAACCCGACGGGCACTCGCCGGGCTCGGCCTCACGCTCCTGCTGGTGGTCGGTGCGGCCCCGCCGGCCCCCGCAGCCCTCCGGGCCGACCCGGGAGCGGGCTGCCCACCCGACCAACCCGACTGCAGCGTCTGGGACGACGAGCCCGGCAATCCCGGTGATCCCGGGGGCGGCGGGGACGACGGTGGGGGCGGGGACGACGGCGGCGGTGGCGGTGGCGGCTCCTGTCAGTGGAACGGGCGGACCATCCCCTGCTACGACGAGGACCTGGGCTGGTTCAACAGCGGCGACGGGTGCTACTACAAGCTGACCGAGGGGCCGGTCGCTCCCCCCGAGGGTGAGCAGTGGTACCTGAAAACCTGCAACGGCGGCGACCTTGGCGCCCAGGAGGTGGTGTCCCTGGCCGACCCGCCGGGCGGCTTCGGCGCACCGCCGGACCCGGAGGAGTTGGCCCGTCGCGCCCTGGCGTCGATCAGCCTGCTGCCGGCGCGCCTGAAGGTGGCACCCCGCAAGAACGTCGGCCCCGGCCTGGTCGGCCTGCCCGTCTGGATGTGGGCCACGCCGGGAAAGAACTACTTCGGCCCGCTATACGCCGATGAGTCCGACAGGGGTTTGACCGTCTACATCGAAGCGAAGGTCGACCGGATCGTCTGGGACATGGGCAACGGCAAGAAGGTCACCTGTTACAGCGCCGGCACCGAGTACAAGGCCACGGGCACGCGGGCGGGTTCCACCTCCCCGGACTGCGGCTACGACAAGGGCTACCCGAAGGCAGACACCTACGACGTCACCGCCACCACGCACTGGACGGTGAACTGGTGGACCAACAACGACGCCACGAGGCGGGTGATCCCGCAGACCCGGAGAAGCGGCATCGTGCAGATCCAGATCAACGAACTCCAGGTGGTCACCAGATGAGCCTCGCGACGCGCAACGGGACCCCGTCGGTGGACGCACCCATCAACCCGCCCACAGTGGTCCGCCAGCGCCGGGTCCGTCCCGGGTTGCTCGGTCTCGCCGTCCTCCTGATCGCGCTGGGCGGGCTGGGAGCGGCCTTCGCTGTCACCTCAGTACGGGCCACCGGCAGCTATCTGGCGGTGGCCCGCCCGGTGGAGGTGGGCCGGGAGATCAGCGCAGCCGACCTGGTCACCGTGCAGGTCGCCGGCGGCCAGGGGTTGCGCCCGGTGCCCGCCGCACGGCTCGACGAGGTGGTCGGCAAACGGGCCGCTGTCGCGCTGCTTCCGGGCACGCTGCTCACCCTGGGACAGGTCACCGACGACCCGCTGCTCGGCCCCGGCCAGCAGCAGATCGCGCTCGGCCTGAAGACCGCCCAGGTGCCGGCCCGCGAACTGCACCCCGGCGACAAGGTGCTGCTGGTCAGCACTCCGGACAACAATGCCGACGAAGACACGGCCGCCGCCGGCACCCGGTTCGCGGCCACCGTCATCGACATGGTCAGCCCGGCCACCGACGACAAGGTCCTGTACCTGGCGCTGCTCACCCGTGACGTGCCGGCGGTGGTGGCACTCGCCGCACAGGAACGGCTCGCCGTCGTACTGACCGAGGCGGCCTGAGCATGGCGATCATCGCGCTGGTGTCCGCGAAGGGTTCGCCCGGCGTCACCACCTCGGCGCTGGCCTGCGCGCTGGCGTGGCACCGGCGGCTGGTGGTCGCCGAATGTGACCCGGCCGGCGGCTCGATCCTCGCCGGATACCTCGGCGGCCAACTGGACGGCCCGCGCGGCATCGGAGAGCTGGCCGTCGGCGAGTTGCGCGACGGCAACCTGGAGACCGCGTTCTGGTCCCAGTTGGTCGATCTGGACGCCCCTCGCCGGGAACGGCTGCTGCTGCCCGGCCTCGTCGACCCGGCCCAGAGCGGCAGCGTCACCCCGCTCTGGCAGCGCTTCGCCGACTACTTCGACGCCCTCGACCGCGGCACCCCCGGCTACGACGTCCTTGTCGACTGCGGTCGGCTGCACGTGACCGGGCCTCCGTGGCCGGTGCTGCGGGCCGCCTCGGTGGTGCTGTTGGTGACCCGGGCGAACCTGCCGGACCTGTCCGGCACCCGCGCGGTGGTCACCGCCATCGAACGGGACTTCGCCGAGCACAGGGTGCCCCCGGGCACCCTGCGGCTGCTGCTGGTCGGCGATGGGCACGGGCGGTCCGAGATCAGCCGCGCCCTGAAACTGCCGGTCATCGCACGGCTGCCGCACGATCCGCGTACCGCCGGGGTGCTCGCCCTGGGCGGGACAGTGCGGGCCGGTCGGCCGCTGATGCGCGCGGCGGCAGCGCTGGAGGTTCCGATCGGGGCGCTCCTGGAACGGCGACGGGCCCGGTTGGCGTGGCCCGTGCAGCAGGGGGTGCCGGATGCGGTTTGAGCCTGTCTCCACCGATCCGCGCCAGCAGCCACCGGCAGTGACCTCCACCGCGCCGCCCCTGGCCGTGCCGAACGGCCGGCACCACCAGTCCGGGCCGCAACCCCAGTCGACGCCCACGGCCAGCCCGCCACCGGAGGCGCCGCCCCGGGCCCGGATGGACTTCCAGGTGGTCCGGGAGCTGCGCCGGGAACTCACCGAACGGCTCACCCTTTGGCAGCGCGGCCGGGAGTTCACAGTCGACGAGGAGGACACCGAGCGGGCCCGACTCGCCGTCACAGTGGTCGCCGCGTACGCGGACTCGGTACGTCGGGCCGGCACGCCGATGGCCGCCGGCGACGAACGCCTGCTGCTCGACCAGGTGACCGCCGAGCTGGTCGGGCTCGGCCGGCTACAGACGCTGCTTGTCGACGACACCATCGAGGAGGTGCACATCCTCGGCTGCGACCAGGTGCGCATCACCCGGCACGGCGGTGGGGTGGACTGGGCCGAACCGATCGCCGACAGCGACGCCGAGCTGGTGGAGATCCTCCAGGCGGCTGCCCGTCGGGCGGGCGCGACCGAGCGGTCCCTCTCCACGGTGAAGCCCACCCTCGACCTGCAACTGCCCGACGGCAGCCGGCTGGCCGCGGTGTTCCTGGTCAGCCACCGCCCGTACGCGGTGATCCGCAAGCACAACACCCTGGACGTGAGCCTCGACGACCTCGCGGGCGCCCGGGGTGACCTGGACGAGATGATCGACCCACTGCTGCGCGACTTCCTCCGCGCGGCGATGCGCGCCGGTCTGAACATCATGGTCGCCGGGTTGGCCGGCGCCGGTAAGACCACTGTCATCCGGGCGCTGATGAACGAGATCCCGCAGGATGAGCCGTACGTGCTGCTGGAGGAGAGTCGGGAACTGCTCCCGGCCCGCCGTCGGGAACGGCACCGGGCGGTGATGAGCTTCGAGGCCCGGGAGGGCCACGGCGAGCGCGGCTTCGACGGGCGCCCAGCCGGTGAGGTGACAATCGCCGATCTGATCCCGCTGTCGCTGCGGATGGGCGTCCTGCGGATCATCGTGGGCGAGGTGCGGTCCCGGGAGATCGTGCCGATGCTCCAGGCGATGACCACCAGCCGGGGGTCGATGTGCACCATTCACGCCCGCACCGCCTCCGGTGTGGGTGAACGGATCGTCGAGCTGGCCCTGGCGCACGGCCGCGAGATGACAGTCGACCAGGCCCGCCGGATGGCCGGCAACGCGCTCGACCTGATCGTCTACGTCACCATCGAGGACGAGACCGCGATCGGCGGGCGGAAGCACCGGTTCGTCTCGCACGTGGAGGAGGTGATCGGGGCCGGCGAAGCCGGTCGGATCACCACCACCACCGTCTTCGGGCCGGGCCCGGACGGTCGTGCGGTCCCCCGGCACCTGCCGGAGCGGGTCCGCGACCAGTTGCTGCGGGTGGGTTACGACGCGCGGCTGCTGACCCGGTGGATCGAGGCCGGTGCGGGTGCCTGGCGGCGGCCTCGGCAGACCCGACTGGCCCGGCGGTGACGTGATGCTCGACAGCCTGGAATTGATCGCTGTGGTCTCCGGCGCCGCCTGTGTGGCCGGGCTGCTGCTGGCCGTGGTCGCCCTGGTCGGCACCCGTCGACCCCCCGGGCCGCAGCCGGGCGGCGGGCCAGGGCTGAGCCGACTGTGGCGCGGCCCGGGCAGCACTCCGGCCGAGCAGCGGAGCTACCAGGCGCTGCTGGTCGTCGCGCTGGTCGCCGGCGCGTTGGCGTTCCTGCTGACCGGGCTGCCGGTGGTGGGTCTGCTGGTGGCGGTGGCGGTGCCCGGCACGCCGTGGCTGTTCGGGGTGGGCAAGGCCGAGCAGCGGGCGATCGCCCGGATCGAGGCCGTCGGCGAGTGGACCCGCCGACTCAAGGACGTCTCCGGCACCGGGCAGGGCCTCCAACAGGCGATCCTCGGCACGATCGGCAGCGTGCCGCCCGGCGTCGAGGACGAGGTACGGCTGCTCGCCGCCCGTCTCCAGGCCGGCTGGATGGCCCGCTCCGCGCTGCTGGCGTTCGCCGACGAGATCGCCGACCCGGTCTGCGACCAGGTGGTCGCTGCGCTGATCCTGCACCTGTCGGACCGGGGTGAGCGGCTGGGTGACGTGCTCGGTTCGATCGCCGGCGCGGCGTCCGCCGAGGTGGCGACCCGCCGGGAGATCGAGGCCAAGCGCACCCAGCCCCGGTTCGCGGTCCGCTTCCTCACCGGGATGACGCTGGCGACCCTCGCGTACGGGCTGGTCAACACCGAGTACATCAGGCCGTACGGCACACCGGTGGGTCAGCTGGTGATGGCCGCCCTCGGCGCCGCCTTCATCGGCCTGCTGGCCTGGGTGCGGTCGATGAGCCAGCCGCAACGGCCGGCCCGGTTCCTGCCGGCGCCCAACCCGGCCGAGGTGATCGCATGATCGTGAACTGGCAGTTTGCCCTCGCGGTCTGCGGTGGCGCCGGGATCGGCCTGGGTGTTTTCCTGGTGGTCCGGGAGTTGGTGCCGGCGACACCGGCGCTGGGGCCTGCGCTGCGCCGACTGCATCAGCCGCCGGGCACCGGCCGGGTGGCCACGCCCGCGTCCCGGCGGCTCGACTGGCTGACCGGGATGTCCCGCTGGTTGCGGCCGCCGCAGATGCAGCTCGCCCTGATCGGTCAGACCTCCGAGCAGTACGCGTTGTCGGTGCTGCTCTCCGCGCTGATCGGGTTGGCCACGCCGACAGTGCTCGGGGTGGTGCTGTGGGTGCTCGGCATCCCCTTCCCGGTGGTCGTGCCGGTGCTGGGCAGCCTCGGCCTGGCGCTGCTGGCCGGCCTGCTGGCGCACCGCGCCGTGCTGACCAAGGCCAACGCCGCCCGTGAAGAGTTCCGCCAGGCGGTCTGCACCTACCTCGATCTGGTGGCGTTGCAGCTCTCCGCCGCGCACGGGCCGGTGCAGTCGCTGGAGCGTGCGGCGGCGGTCTGTGACGGTTGGGTGTTCGACCGACTCCAGGAGTCGCTGCGGATCGCCCAGATGCAGATGCACGCGCCCTGGGACGAGCTGCGCGACCTCGCCGACAAGATCGGCATTCCCGAGTTGGGCGACGTCGGCGCGATCATGCGCTCCTCCGGCAGCGAGGGCGCGCAGGTGCACGAGACGCTGCGCAGCCGGGCCGACTCGCTGCGCGACCAGATCCGCACCGACAACCTGGCTCGCGCCGAAGGGGTGACCAGCAAGCTTGACATCCCGGGCGCGCTGCTCGTCTTCGTGCTGCTCGGGTTCGTCCTCTATCCGTTCATCGCCCGTGTCTGACCCCTCCCCCTTGAAGGAGAACGCCATGTCCATCCTCAGCTATCTGCACGTCGTGGTGACGACGCGCCTGGCCGAACTGCACCGTGACAGTGAGCGCGGCGACAGCCCGGTGCCCACCGCGGTGATCATCGCCGGCCTGGTCGCCGTCGCCATGGCCGTCACCGCTGCGGCCCTGATCAAGGCCAACAACTGGATGACCGGCATCCCGGATTACACGAAGCCGTAGTAGCCGGCATGAGTCGACAGGCGTTCCCGAGGTGGCACCGGGCGGTCACCGCCGCCCGGCGCCGCCTCGCGGCCGGCGACCGGGAGCGGGGCGCCAACCCGGTGGAACTCGCCGTGATGATGCCGCTGATCCTGGTGCTGCTCTTCGCCTCGATCCAGGTCGCGGCCGTCTTCCTCGCCCGATCCACCGCCCTGAACGCCGCGCAGAGCGGCGTCAACGCGCAGCGGACGTACGAGGCGCGCAACGGCGCCGGGGTGGACAGCGCCTCCCGCTTCCTGAGGGCCTCCGGCGGTTGGCTGGTGGGCTGGGACAGGTCCGGTCCGACGTGCGTGACCACCACGACCGACGTGACCTGCACGGTGAGCGGCCGGTCCCTGTCGGTGGTGCCGGGCGTGGACTTCGCGATTCGGCAGACTGCCCACGGAACTGTGGAGAGGGTGACCCCGCCATGACCCGTACCGCCGAGCGGGGCTCGGTCTCCATCGAGGTGGCGGTACTGGCACCCGCCTTCATCGCGTTGATGGTGCTGGCCGGCGTGGTCGGGCGCAGCGCGGTTGCCGCGGAGGCGCTCGAAGCAGCCGCGCACGACGCCGCTCGGGCCGCGTCGATCTCCCGGAACTCCGACGTCGCCAAAGAAGAGGCGCGGGAGGCTGCCCAGAAACAGCTGGACTGGCACGGCCTGGCCTGCGCCAACGGCCTGGACCCGGAATTCACCGGCAAGTCGCCCGACAGTGAGTCCAGCTTCGACAAGGCCTTCAGCAGCACAGTCGGCACGAACGCCACGGTGACGGTGAAGATCAGCTGTCGCGTGTCCTTCAAGGACATCACCCTCGACATCCTGCCCGGGATGGCGAGTGAACGGCTGATCTCCGCGCAGTTCACCTCCCCCCTTGACCGTTACCGGAGTCGGCAATGACGGCCACCACGTCGGCTGCCAGTCCCTCCCGGTCAGGTGAACACGGCCGAGTGAGCATCTTCCTCGCGGTGACGATGGTCGGCGTACTGGCCATCATCGGCCTCTCCTTCGACGCCGCCGGGCAGCTCCGCACCCTGCAACGCGCCCAGAACCTGGCCGCCGAGGCGGCCCGGACCGGCGGTCAGGCCATCGACCGGGCCACCGCCATCGAGGGCGGGCCAAAGCGGATCAACGAGCCGGAGGCGCGCGATGCGGTCGCCAACTACCTGGACGCCGTGAACACCGCCAGCCACACAGTCAACTTCCCGCAGGTCGACGGGGAAACCCTGATCCGGGTGACCGTCTCCATCACCTACCACCGCTCGATGATCGGACCGTTCATTCAACAGAAGACGGTCACCGTCACCGGCGAGGCGACCGCGCGTGCCATCACCGCAACACCGTAGGAAGGAAGGCAGCCATGCCCGTATCGGGTGGGTCCGTCGTACGGCGGACCGGACGAATCCTCACCGGCATCGGCGCGCTGGCCGTGCTCCTGGTGTTGCTGGTCGGCGCGCCGATCGCGCTGCTCGCCTTCGCCGGTAACCCGCTGCCCGATCACCTCCCCACGATCAGCGAGGTGGGCACCGCGCTGACCAGCCGGGACGACGGCCAGCTCTTCCTGCGGGCGTTGGCCGTGGCCGGTTGGTTCGGCTGGGCCACGTTCGCCTTCTCCGTCGTCGTCGAACTGGGCGCGCAGACCCTGCACCGGCCGGCGCCGAAGCTGCCCGGAATGGGCCGCCAGCAGAAGGCCGCTGCCGCGCTGGTCGGCTCGGTCGCGCTGATCCTGGTCGCCAGCCCCGCCGCCGCCAGCGCCGCGGCAATCTACGGAACTCCGGTGTACGCGAGTCCGAGCGCAACGGCCGTCACCACCCTGGCAGCGCCGACCCGCGCCGCGACGACACCGGGCACGGCCGCGCCGGTGGCCCGTGGCGGGCTGCTCGGCATGGCCGGGACAGGGCTGGCCGCACCCGGTGCCTCGGCGGCGAACGACGAGGCCGCGCCGGTGTACCGGGTGGCGCGGGGCGACTACCTCGGGGAAGTGGCCGAGCGGTACCTGGACGAGTTCGACGACTACCGACAGCTCGCCAAGCTGAACAAGCTCGACGACCCGGACCGGATCCGCCCCGGCCAACTGCTCCGACTGCCCACCGAGGCGGCCGACCAGGGGGACCGGAAGCACGCCACCGGTCGGCTCGTCGACCGGCCCGCAGCGCCGAAGCCGCCCGCGCCCCCGCCGGCGCCCGAGCGGGCCGCGACGGCATTCTTGCCGTAGTGGATGCGCCCCTCCAGCCCGGACTGCAGGATCGACCGCAGGGTCAGCCGGTCGACCTGGCGGGTCGCGTGC
>NZ_JBEZGJ010000030.1:0-52645 GCF_040649965.1 Micromonospora sp. NPDC048843 | reverse complement strand
CCGCCCCGGCGCAGCTGGAGAAGGATGCTCTCCAGGAACTTCGGCGGGATCTCCTGGGCGCGGGCGCGTTTCTGTCGTGACAAAACGCCGCGTTAGCGACATTCAGGCGACAAGAAGTGCAAGATCGGCGAGGGCTGGGGGCGGGGCGGGGCGGGGCGGGGCGGGGCGGGGTGGGCTTAGTGGGCGCCTAGGTGGGACAGGAGGTCCTGGCGGGTTAGGACGCCCTTGGGCTTGCCGTCGACCAGGACGAGGGCGGCGTCGGACTTCTCCAGCATGCCCACCGCCTCGCTCACCGGCTGACCACCACCGATCATCGGCAGCGGGTCGCCCATGTGCCGCTCGATCGTGTCGTGCAGGTGGGCCTGGCCGGTGAACAGCGCGTCGAGCAGGTCCCGCTCGGCGATCGAGCCGGCGACCTCACCGGTCACCACTGGCGGCTCGGCCTTGAGCACCGGCAGCTGCGAGACGCCGTACTCACGCATGTAGTCGATCGCGTCGCGGACGGTCTCGGTCGGGTGCACGTGCACCAGCTCGGGCAGCCCGCCCGGCTTGCTGGCCAGCGCGTCGGCCACCGTCGGCTCTGCGCCGGAGTTGTCGAGGAAGCCGTACCGGGCCATCCACGAGTCGTTGAAGATCTTGGAGAGGTAGCCACGACCGCCGTCGGGCAGCAGCACCACCACCACGTCGTCCGGGCCGGCCCGGCGGGCGACCTCCAGGGCGGCCACGACCGCCATTCCGCAGGAACCGCCGACCAGCAGCCCCTCCTCGCGGGCCAGTCGCCGGGTCATCTCGAAGGACGCCTTGTCGGAGACCTCCACGATCTCGTCGGCGACACCCCTGTCGTACGTCTCCGGCCAGAAGTCCTCGCCGACGCCCTCCACCAGGTACGGCCGGCCGGTGCCGCCGGAGTAGACCGAGCCCTCCGGGTCGGCCCCGACGACGCGCACCCGGCCGTCGGACGCCTCCTTGAGGTACCGGCCGATGCCGGAGATGGTGCCGCCGGTGCCGACGCCGGTCACGAAGTGGGTGAGCTCGCCGTCGGTCTGCTTCCACAGCTCCGGACCGGTCGTCTCGTAGTGCGAGCGCGGGTTGGCCGGGTTGCTGTACTGGTTGGGTTTCCAGGCGCCGGGGATCTCCCGGGTCAGCCGGTCCGAGACGTTGTAGTACGAGCGCGGGTCCTCCGGCGCGACGGCGGTCGGGCAGACCACCACCTCGGCGCCGTACGCCCGGAGCACATCCTGCTTGTCCTGGCTGACCTTGTCGGGGCAGACGAAGACGCACTTGTAGCCCTTGAGCTGGGCCACCAGGGCCAACCCGACGCCGGTGTTGCCGCTGGTCGGCTCGACGATGGTGCCGCCGGGCTTGAGCAGGCCGGCGGCCTCGGCGTCCTCCACCATCCGCAGCGCGATCCGGTCCTTCACCGAGCCGCCCGGGTTGACGTACTCCACCTTGGCCAGCACTGTGGCCTGGATGCCCTCGGTGACGTTACGCAGACGCACCAGCGGGGTGTTTCCGATCATGTCGACGACGTTGTCGTAGTACTGCACGGTGTGCCCTTCGTTGCGGCGCCGGCGGTGGGCGGCCGGGAAGACGTTTGCTCACCGCCCAGCGTACGTGTCGTCAGGGCACCAACCCCCCGGGGATGACCGAGCTGCGGCGGGCCTCCCACTCCAGGAACCGGTCGGTCTCGGCGAGCACGCTTCCGGCCAACCAGGTGACCATTACCGCGTCGTCGGCCAGCCCGAAGATCGCCAGCGGGATCTCCGGAAGCAGGTCGATCGGCGAGACGATGTACGCCGTCGCCGCGGTCATCAGGGCCAGCCGAAGGCCGCCGTCGTACTCCCCCTTGGTGGTGGCTCTGATCATCCGGGGCAGCGCGGCCAACCGCGTGCCGATCGACGGCCCGTTGCGCGCCCCGGTCGCCAGGGCCCGCGCCAGGGCCGTGAACGCCGCGCTGCGCTTCAGTGTCTTACCCATCGTCGCGCTCCTCTCCGCCGGATCAGCGTGGCGGGTCGGCGCAAGTCGGCCGGCCTCTGGAACCCAGGTACCCCGTCGCGTCGGTTTCCAGGCACCCGGGTGCCGTCACGACGACAGCGGTGTGTCGGGCCAGCGCGATAATGTCGCGGTATGGGGGTGGCACATTCCGTCGTACCCGGTGGTGAGCGCTGGCAGCAGGCCCGGCGGCTCGTCCGGCTGGCCGCCATCGGGACAGGCGCCACCGCGGCGGCCGCGGTGGCGACCGGCGGGGTGCTGGTCGGCCAGGCCCGCCAGGCTCGACGGACCATCCCGATGGCCGAGGCGCCGCCGCCCCGCTGCGACGGGATGTACGGCGCGAAGTTCCCCGGTCCGGCGCTCACCATGGTCGTGCTCGGTGACTCGTCGGCGGCCGGCTACGGGGTGCACCGCCGTCGGGAGACCCCCGGGGCGCTGCTCGCCACCGGCCTGTCCCGTCGACTGCACCGGCCGGTGCAGCTGCACCGCTTCGCGGTGGTCGGCGCCATCTCGGCGGCGCTGCGCCACCAGGTGGAGGCGGCGCTGGAGTGCCGACCCGACATCGCGGTGATCCTCATCGGCGGCAACGACATCACCAACCGCACCCCACGCGGCTTGGCGGTGCGCTACCTGGTCGAGGCGGTGCACACACTGCGCGACGCGGGGTGCGAGGTGGTCGTCGGCACCTGCCCCGACCTGGGCGCGATCCGCCCGATCCAGCCGCCTCTGCGCTGGCTGGCGCACCGCTGGAGCCGCCAGCTCGCGGCCGCCCAGACGGTGGCCGTGGTCGAGGCGGGCGGGTGGACGGTCTCCCTCGGTGACCTGCTCGGCCCCCGGTTCGCGGCCGAGCCGACCCGGATGTTCGCCTGGGACCGGTTCCATCCCTCCGCCGAGGGGTACGCGATGGCCGCCGCCGCGCTCCTGCCGACGATGCTCTCCGCCCTCGGCGCGACCCCGGAACGACGGGCCACACCGACGCGCGGCGACGGCGTACGGTCGCTGCCGAAGGCCGCGCAGGAGGCGGCTCGACACGCCGGCACGGAGGTCAGCGGCGTCCAGGTCCGGGGCCGCGACCGAGGGCCGGCCGGCCGGTGGGCGCAGCTGCGCCGACGGGCGTTCTTCGGTGTCGGCGCGGTGCCGCAGCACGGGTCCGCCTCGGACACCTCGACAGTGGAGGGACTGGCATGAACGAGCGCAGCGCGCGGAGCGTGACCTCCGGCCTCGCCGGCCGACTGGGTCGGGCGGCGGCGATCTCGCTGTTCGCCGGCACCGTCGGGGGCGCCGCCGTCCTCGCAGGTGAGGCCTTCATCGCCCGGCACCGACGCTACGCCGAACCGGAGCTCGGCCTTGCGCTGCGCGCGACGATCGGCAGGGCGGGCGCCTCCCCGCTGCGACTCGTGTTGCTGGGTGACTCGTCGGCACTGGGCGTCGGTGTCGACCGTCTGGAGGACACCATCGGCGGGCAGTTGGCCAACCTGCTCGCCGAGGGCCCGACCGGCCGCCGGGTGCATCTGTCCAGCGTCGGCGTCTCCGGGTCCCGCTCGACGGACCTCGCAACCCAGGTGGCCCGGGCCCTGCTCGGTGAACGGCCCGACGTGGCGTTGATTTTGATCGGCGCGAACGACGCCACCGGGCTGCGCCGACCCTCCGACGCGGCGGCCTATCTCGGCGCGGCGGTGCACCGCCTGCGCGAGGCGCGCGTCGAGGTGGTGGTGGGCACCTGCCCCGACCTCGGGGCGGTGCGTGCCATAGCGCCTCCGCTGCGCCAGGTGGTCGGCTGGTCCGGGCGTCGGGTGGCTCGCGCGCAGACCACTGCCGTGCTGGAGGCGGGCGGCTCAGTGGTCGATCTGGCCACCGAGACCGGGCCGGTGTTCCGGGCCGACGCCGGCACGCTCTGCCAGGACGGCTTCCACCCCTCCGCCGACGGCTACCGGGTGTGGGCGCACGCGCTGCTGCCCGCCATCGTCGCCGCGGCGGCTGCCACGACCCGGCGCTAGATCGTTCCCGGCCAGGGTGACATTTCCCGCCGCGCCGGCTTCTTCCGCGCCATGTTACCGGCGGGTTAACGTTGGTCCATGCCGATTGAGTCGTCCCGCGACGCCGTCATCGTCGCCACCGCCCGCTCCCCCATCGGCCGGGCGCACAAGGGGTCCCTGCGCGACGTCCGCTCCGACGACCTCGCCGCGACCATCGTCCGGGCCGCGCTGGACAAGGTCCCCGCGCTCGATCCGACCACTATCGACGACCTCTACCTCGGGTGCGGCCTGCCCGGCGGCGAGCAGGGCTTCAACATGGCCCGCGTGGTGTCCACCCTCCTCGGTCTGGACACTGTCCCCGGCGCCACGCTGACCCGCTACTGCGCCTCCTCGTTGCAGACCACCCGGATGGCGATGCACGCGATCCGGGCCGGCGAGGGCGACGTGTTCGTCTCCGCCGGGGTGGAGATGGTCTCCCGCTACGCCCGGGGCAGCTCCGACGGGCTGCCGCCCGAGGCACAGGCCCTGGTCGGCGGCGGCTGGGAGAACCCCCGCTTCGGGCCGGCCGGTGAGCGCTCGAAGCGCCGCGCGCAGGGCGGCGCCGAGGTGTGGTCCGACCCGCGCGAGGCCGGCGAGCTGCCGGACATCTACCTGACCATGGGACAGACCGCGGAGAACCTGGCCCAGGTGTACGACGTCACCCGCGCCGACATGGACGAGTTCGGCGTACGCAGCCAGAACCTCGCCGAGAAGGCCATCGCCGACGGTTTCTGGGCCCGGGAGATCACCCCGGTCACCACGCCGGACGGCACCGTGGTGAGCACCGACGACGGGCCCCGGGCCGGCGTCACCCTCGACGCGGTCGCCGGCCTGAAGCCGGTGTTCCGCCCGGACGGTCGGATCACCGCCGGCAACTGCTGTCCGCTCAACGACGGCGCCGCCGCCGTCGTGGTGATGAGCGCCCAGCGGGCCGAGGAACTCGGGCTCACCCCGCTGGCCCGGATCGTCTCGACCGGTGTGACAGCCCTGTCGCCGGAGATCATGGGTCTCGGGCCGGTCGAGGCGTCCCGGCAGGCGCTGCGCCGGGCCGGCATGACCATCGACGACGTCGACCTCGTTGAGATCAACGAGGCGTTCGCCGCGCAGGTCATCCCCTCCTACCGCGAGCTGGGCATCCCGGAGGAGAAGCTGAACGTGATGGGCGGGGCCATCGCGGTCGGCCACCCGTTCGGCATGACCGGCGCCCGGATCACCGGCACCCTGCTCAACGCGCTGGAGTGGCACGACAAGACCATCGGTCTGGAGACCATGTGCGTGGGCGGTGGCCAGGGCATGGCCATGGTGCTGGAACGGCTCAGCTGAGCCGAGCTGCTCTCAGAGCGCGCTGCGGGTCGCCGTCACCTCGGCGGCGACCCGGGCCAGCGCCTCGGCCCCCGGGTCGGCGGCCAGCAGGTCCGCCGCGACGACCCGCAACTGATCGGGTAGGGCCAGGTCGTTGTCGAGCCGGGGCACCACCCGACGGGGCTCCCCCTCGGCGTCGGCGGCCAGGTTGGCGACCTCCTGCACCAGGCGGTGCACCAGGTCGGCGCGGGACACGTTGCCGGTGGTCGCGACCGCCGCCCACCGGGGCTGCTGCCAGTGCGCGATCTGACGGACCAGCAACTGCACGGCCTTGTCCAACTCCGCTGCGCTCATCGCCGCCGAGTCTACGGCCGGCACCGACCACGCCGGGTAGGGCCGGTCAGCGGCGCAGGTAACTGAGCAGCCGCAGCAACTGCCAGTAGAGAAAGACCAACCCGGTGAGCAGGCCGAACGCGCTCAGCCACGCGTACCGACGGGCTCGGCCGTCCCGCACCGAGCGCTCGACGAGATCGAAGTCGAGGATGAAGCTGAACGCCCCGGCGATGATGGCCACGACCGAGAAGGCGTACGGCAGCCAGCCGACCTCCCCACTGACGCTGTAGACCGCCAGGCCCGACCGCCCGGTGATCAGGTACGACACCAGGTTGACCACGCTGAGCACGGCGATGCCGAGCAGGGTGCCGATCACCAGGCGGGCCAGTCGAGGCGTCGCCCGGATCACCCGGGCCCGGTAGAGCGCCGCCATGCCGAGGAAGACGCCGAAGGTGCCGGCCACCGCCTGCACCACGATGCCCGGGTAGACCTGCTCGAAGGTGCGGCTCGCCACCCCCAGCAGCAGGCCCTGGAGGATCGCGTAGCCGACGATCGGCACCGGGTTGGTGATCGCTCGCAACGAGATGACCAGGACCAACGCGATCGAGGCGAGCGCGCTGCCGGCCAACGCGGCGCCCAGCCACACCGCGTCGGGGATCACCGCCCAGGACACCGCCGCGGCCACGCCTGTCACCAGCAGCAACCCGACGGTACGGACCACCACGTCGTCGACTGTCATCGGCTCGACGTCACGGGCGCCGAGCACCCGGGCCTCCACCCGGCCGGTCTCGTCCAGCCGGTTGAGCACCGGGTTGTTGCTGCGCACCGCCGCCTCCTTCGCCCGCGTACCCCCCGAAGTCACTCTGCCCCGGGCGGACCGGCGGCGGCGGGCAAACGGCGCGGACGACGGCGCCCGCCCCCACCGGAGTGGGGACGGGCGCCGGTCGGCAGTGCGGACGAGGTCAGTCGTCGCCCTGGAAGTAGCTCAGCAGGCGCAGGATCTCGATGTAGAGCCAGACCAGGCTGACCAGGATGCCGAACGCGGCCACCCAGGAGTAGCGCTGGGGCAGGCCCATCCGGACGCCGTCCTCGATCTCCTTGAAGCTGAGCACGAAGCTCAGCGAGGCGACCGCGATGCAGACCAGGCTGAACCCGATGGCGAGCGGGCTGCCGTCGCGCAGGCCGGTGTTGACGCCGAACAGCGCGAGCACCAGGTTGATCATCATGACCGCGAAGAGGCCGACCATCACGGCGATCATGCCCTTGACGAAGGCCGGGGTGGCCCGGATGACCTTCGCCTTGTAGAGCATCGCCATCAGGAAGAAGATGCCGAAGCTGGCCACGGCGGCCTGGAGCACGATGCCGTCGTAACGGGTCTCGAACGCCTTGCTGACCATGCCGACGAAGACACCCTCGACGACCGCGTACGCGATCACGAGCGCCGGGTTGGCCATCCGGGAGAACGAAATGATCAAGCCGAGGACCAGGCCGACCACCGCCGCGCCGATCCACGCGGTACCGACCAGCGCGTCGGGCACGAGCACCCAGGCGGCCGCGGCGGTGATGCCGAGGATGCCGAGCAGAGCGACCGTCTTGACGACAACGTCGTCGACGGTCATCGGCGCCACGGTCGGCGGCGCGGCCGGGTAACCGGCCTGGGACGGGTACTGCTGGGGAATGCCGGGCTGTCCGTACGGCCCGGCCGGGGCGTACCCGGCGGAGCGCTCCCGCTCGGCCGCTTGGCCGAGCCGGGCGAGCACCGGGTTCGAGGTCTTCACTGTCTGGCCTCCCTCAGGGGGTCGTTTGCACGTGAACGTGCCCTCCAAGAGTAAACGGCAGAGCCAAGTCCTGGAGATCACGAATGAGAATGTGTGAGTCGACCGGTGCCCGGGGCGGGGGTCGAACCCGCACGCCTTTCGGCAGCCGCTTTTAAGGCGGCCGTGTCTGCCTTTCCACCACCCGGGCGAGTGGCACCGGCGCGCCGACACGCCTGGTGCAATGTCACCGTAGCCGGTCTGCGGCGACCCGGCGTACCCCGCCGGCCCGGCCACATTAGGGTCGATGCCGTGAGCAGCGCAGCCCCCACGGCCCCCGACGCCGCCCCTGAGCAGGCATTCCGCCTCGCCGATCAGGTCAACCGCCGACCCCGGGCCACCCGGCTGCTGGCCGGCGTCCGCCGCCACCGGGCGGACCTGCTGGCCGCTCTGCTCTTCGCGGTGCTGGCCGGCTGGCTCACCAACGGGCTGTGGCCCGACCCGGGCGGCCGCATCCTGGCGCTCAACCCGGAGGACCAGACCCTCTACGAGTGGTTCCTGGCGGTGGACGCCCGCGCGCTGCTCGGCGACTTCGACCTGCTCACCGACCGGCTCAACGCTCCCGACGGTGTGAACCTGATGGCCAACACCACCGTGATCGCCCTCGGCGTCCTCTTCGCGCCGGTCACCCTGCTACTGGGCGCACCTGTCACCTTCGCGCTGATCGCCGCCGGCAACCTCGCCGGCACCGCACTCGCCTGGTACCTGCTGTTCCACCGGACGCTGCGCGTCCGCCGGGTGGCCGCCGCCCTCGGCGGCGGGCTGTGCGGATTCGGACCCGGCATGGTGTCGCAGACAAACAGCCATCTGCACATGACCGCCCAGTGGCTGGTGCCGGTGATCGTCTGGCTGGTGGTCCGGCTGTTGCGGGCGGCCGACCCGGGGCCCGGTATCCCCGACGAGGCCGGCCGTACCCGAGCCACCGGGCCGGACCGTCGTCGCCTGTTCACCTCCGCGGCGGGGCTGGCCGGCGCGGTCAGCGCGCAGGTCTTCATCGGCGAGGAGGTGCTCTTCCTCGCCGCGATCACGCTGCTGGTGATGGCGATCAGCTACGCCGTGGCGGACCGGGACCTGGCCCGTCGGGCGCTCCCCGGGTTCGTCGGCGGGTTGGCGATCGCCGCCGGGCTCGCCCTGCTGGTGCTCGGCTATCCGCTGTGGTTCCAGTTCGCCGGGCCGCAGGGAGTCGCCGACGGGATGTTCACCCCGGCCTACTTCTCCGCCGACCTGAGCAGTTGGTGGGCGCTCTCCCCACTGTCGGTGGCCGGCAGCGACGCATCCGCCCGGCTGACCACCGGCCCCGCCGAGTACAACACGTTCCTCGGCTGGCCACTGCTGCTGGTCGCCGCGGTCTGCGCGATCTGGGCCGGGCGACGCCGGCTGGTCTTCGCCTGCGTGATGGCGGGCCTGGTGATGGGGGCGCTCTCGCTCGGCCCGGAGGTGGTGCTCGGCGGCACCAGGACGGCGATCCCCGGCCCGTACGCAGTGATCGGAGGGCTGCCGGTGGTGGACGGGGCGTTGCCGATGCGGTTCGCGCTGGCGTTGCTGCCGATCGTCGCGACGCTGCTGGCGCTCGCTGTCGACAGGGCAGTGCGCAGCTCCGGTCGGGCGCGGCGGCTGGTGCCCCTGGCCGTCGGCGTGGCGCTGCTGCCGATCTTCCCGACCCCACTGCCGACCGCCGGGCGACCCGCCGTGCCGGAGTTCATCGCCGGCGGCCACTGGCGGCAGTGCGTACCGCCGGGCGGGGTGCTGGTCCCGGTGCCACTGCCCACCCCGAAGGAGCCCTGGCCGATGCGCTGGGCGACCGCCGCCGACGCCGGCTTCGGGCTGCCGGAAGGCTTCTTCATCGGCCCGTACGGGAGGGGTGGCAGCGCGGCGATGGGCACGTTCAAGCAGCCCACCTCCGCGCTACTGGCGGATGTCGCCCGCCGCGGCGACCAGCCGGCCATCGGCGACGAGCAGCGCCGACAGGCCGCCCGCGACGCCGACTTCTGGGACGCCTCCTGCGTGGCGCTCACCGATGACGCCCCCCACGCGGAGAGCCTGCGCGCCACCCTGGAACAGCTCTACGGCCCACCCACCCGCATCGCCGACGCCTGGACGTGGAAGGTCTAGACCAACCAGAAACCCCGCCGATCTTGCATTTTCTGTCCGGACAAGACGCACCAGAAGGCGCATAACAGCATCCGGAAGTGCAAGATCGACGGGGTCAGCGTCGGTCTGTGGTCAGACGCGGGGCGCGCCGACCGGCTGGGAGGCCTCGACGAACTCCTCGCGCGGGTCGTGCAGCTGGCCCAGGGCGACCACCTCGCGCTTGAGGAAGAACGCCAACGACCAGTCCACCACCACGCGGACCTTGCGGTTGAACGACGGGATCCGGCTCATGTGGTACGTCCGGTGCATGACCCACGCCGGCCAACCGGTCATCTTGATGCCGTACACCTGGGCCACGCCCTTGTGCAGGCCGAGGCTCGCCACGCTGCCGACGTGCTTGTGCTTGTAGTTAACCGGCTCGCGACCCCGGATCACGGCCGTGATGTTGTCGGCCATCCGGGCGGCCTGGCGCACCGCGTGCTGAGCGCTCGGCGAGCAGAAGTTGCCCGGCTCCTTGGTCAGGTCCGGCACTGCGGCGCAGTCGCCCGCGCTCCAGGCACCCTCGAGCACCTGGTCACCGTCGACCACCTGGAGCGTGGGCAGGCAGGTGATCCGACGACGGTCGTCACGCGGGAAGTCGGTCGAGTCCAGCATCGGCGACGGCTTCACGCCGGCCGTCCAGACGATCGTGTCCGAGCGGAAGCTGTCACCGTCGGAGAGCTTGACCACCCCGTCGACGCAGGACTCGAGTCGGGTGTCCAGCCGGATGTCCATGTTGCGCTTCATCAGCTGCTGCACGGTGTAGGCGCCCATGTCCCGGTCGACCTCGGGCAGCACCCGCTGGGTGGCCTCGACCAGCACCCAGCGGACCTCGTCCTGCTTGAGCTCCGGGTAGTAACGCAGGGCGTCGCGAGCCATGTCCTCCATCTCGGCGAGCGCCTCGATGCCGGCGTACCCACCGCCGACGAAGGTGAAGGTCAGCGCCGAACGGCGGACGTCCGGATCCGGCGTGGCGGCCGCCACGTCGAGCCGATCCAGCACGTGGTTGCGCAGGTAGATCGCCTCGCCGATGGTCTTGAACCCGATGCCCTGCTCGTGCAGACCGGGGATCGGCAGGGTGCGGGAGACCGAACCCGGGGCCACGATCACGTGGTCGTAGGTGATCTCCCGGGCCGGGCCGCTGATCGGCTGCACGGTGGCCACCTTGCGGTCGTGCTCGATCCGCGTGACCGTGCCGGCCACCATCTTGCACCGGCGCAATTCCCGACGCAGCGGCACCACGGAATGCCGCGGGGAGATGTTGCCCGCCGCCGCCTCCGGCAGGAACGGCTGATAGGTCATGTGGGGTTGGGGGTCAACCACCATGACCTCAGCCTCACGGGAGCTGAGCTTCTTCGACAGGCGCAGGGCCGCGTACAGACCGACGTGCCCGGCACCAACCACAAGGATCCGCTTCGGATTCACGTTGTCTATCTTTCCCCGGCCGGCTCAGGTAATCCCGCTCGCGCCCCCCATCTGTGACGGAGCACAACCCATGTGACCTGCGTAACCCTCAAGTCACAACGGTCACCGACGCCGCAGCAGCCAGCCCAGCAACACTGCCGTCCCCACCGCCACCAGCAGCCCCAGCACTGTCACCCACTGGTATCCGGCACCGCCACCCGTCCCCGTCGCCTGCAACAACAGCACGCCGAGCACTGCGGAACCCAACAGCACGGCGGCCGACCGCACCAACCACCGGGTGATCAACTCGGGGTCCACCATCGCGTCATACGGCAACAGGGCGGCAAGCGCGCAGAGGGTGTGACCCAGGTAGAGCAGGGCCGCGACGGCGAGCAGCCGCCAGAGGGTGACCGGACGGCCGTACCCGTCGGTGGCGAGCAGCCAGCCGCCGACAGTGACCAACGCCGTGAAGGTCGTCCAGACCTTGCGCGGCCCGATTGCGGGCAACAGGGCGGCCACCGCCAGGAAGAAGATCGGCCGCCCGGAAAGCACCTCCGAGGGAAACGCCAGGGCGAACCCGGCAAACACGATGACGAAGATCCCGGCCCGGACCAGCAGCGGGGCCACGCTGACGCGAGCGACGGCGTACTGCGCCGCCCGAACCCGCTCCGCGAAAGCGCTCACCGCACCCGCCCTCCGTTCGCGACTGCGGGGCTCGCAAGCTCACTCCTCGCGCTCACCGCACCCGCCCTCCGTTCGCGACTGCGGGGCTCGCAAGCTCACTCCTCGCGCTCACCGCACCCGCCCTCCGTTCGCGACTGCGGGGCTCGCAAGCTCACTCCTCGCGCTCACCGGCCACCCACCCTTGGGGCGGTCGCCAACCGGGCCACGTCCCGCAACACCTGGTCCAGGCTGCCGGCACCCGCCCAGCGCACCACCGGCACGCCGTGCTCCCGGAGCTGCCCGATCATGATCTCCCGATCCAGGCGCCACAGCCGGTACGCCACCTCGGCCCAACCCCGGTCCTTCGGCGACGCCAGGTCGGTCGGCAGCGTGTCGACAGCCACCACGAACCGCCCACCGCGGGCCAACCGGGCGAGCATCTGCGCCGACCGTTCGTCGAGCAGCGGGGTGAGCACCACCACCAACGCGTCCGAGGAGAGCAACTGCGGGCCGAAGACCTGGTCGTACGGTTCGTGCGCGGACGCGTGGACCCGGACGTCGAGCAACCACTCCAGGACGGTCAGGTACTGCCGCCGTCCGGCGGCCGGCCGGAGCCGGCGGGCAGCCGGCCCGTACTCCAGCAGTGAGACCCGATCACCACGGTGCAGATAGTGCTCGGCGATCGCGGCGGTGGCCCGGACTGTGGTGTCCAGCACCGAGGCGGCGCCGCCCACCCCACCGGAGCGGCCCGCCTCGGCGAGCACGTCGAGCAGCACCACCACCTCCGCGTCCCGGTCGGAGAGGGTGGCGGCCACGTGCAGCTGCCGGGCCCGCAACGAGACGCGCCAGTCGATCCGGCGCAGCCGGTCCCCGGGGGCGAAGACGCGTACGCCGGCAAGCTCGCCGCCCTCTCCCGGGCGACGAGAGTGGTGCGCCCCGACCAGGCCGGCTGCGCGGGGCATCGCCTCGACCGCCTCGAACGGCTCGGTACGGGGGTACACCCGCACCCGTTCCGGCTCGATGATCACCGCCCGGGAGACCAGCAGACCACCGGCGGTGGCGACTCGGGCGCCGGCGGGGCCGACCGGGTGCCGGCCCCAGCGCACTGCCTTGCCGGCCAGCTCCAGGTCCACGGCGGCGCCGATCGGCACCGACGTCACGAACGGCCGGTCCGCGACGGATCGGCGCCCGCCGTTGCCCTGTGCCGTCGCACCGGTTTCCGCCGTGGCGCTCGGCTCCCCGTCGTCGACGGCCCCGTCACGGGCGAAGCCGGCCCGGTCGATCCGCAGCCACGGCGACACGCGGGTACGCATCACCACCAGGTCGTAGTCGACAGTGTCCGGGTTTCCGACGCTCACCGCCGCCGCCACGTCACCGCCCTCGACCAGCGGCCCACCGTCACCCTGGGTGATCCACACCTGGGGCAGCGACGTGGGCCGTCGACGCAGCGCGTACGCGGTGCCCAAGGCGAACGGAGCGGCGAGCACGATGAGGTCCACCCGGCCCAGCAGCACCCCGGCCACCAGCAGCAGGCCGGCGAGCAGCACCGCGCGGCCGAGCGCCGGGGTGGGCGCCCAGCCGGCAGCCGGTTCCGCTTCGGTGGCCGTCGACACTGTCGGTCCGGTCATCAGTGCCGGGGCCCGCCGGCGGCGTAGCTGGGCAGCGCGCCACTGGCCGGGGCGGGAGTCGCCTCCAGCACCTCGCCCACCACGAACGCCGGGTCGACACGGCGCAACCACATCTCCGGGCGCAGGGTGATCCGGTGGGCCAGGGCGGGCGCCGCCACCGACTTGACGTCCTCCGGCACCACGTAGTCCCGGCCGCCGAACACCGCGCGGACCCGGGCCAGCAGCAGCAGCGCCAGCGAACCACGAGGTGAGGCGCCGACCAACACCGACGGGTGCTCCCGGGTGGCCGCGGTGAGCGACACGATGTAGCGGCCGATGGAGTCCTCCACCACCACGTCCTCCAGGGCGGCCTGCATGGCCCGCAGCGTCGCCGCGTCGACCACCGCCTTGATGTCCGCCTCCTCCCGGCGCCGGCTCATCCGACGGCGCAGCACCTCCCACTCCTCTTCGTGCTGCGGGTAACCGAACGAGACCCGCAGCAGGAACCGGTCCAGCTGCGCCTCCGGCAGCGGGTAGGTGCCCTCGTACTCGATGGGGTTGGCGGTGGCCAGCACGTGGAACGGCTCGTCGAGCTTGTAGGTCACACCCTCGACCGACACCTGCTTCTCCTGCATCGCCTCCAGCAGCGCGGACTGGGTCTTCGGCGGCGTCCGGTTGATCTCGTCGGCGAGGAGCAGGTTGGTGAAGACCGGGCCGGCCCGGAAGGTGAAGTCGCCGTTGCGCTGGTCGTACAGGAAGGAGCCGGTGACGTCGGCGGGGAGCAGGTCGGGAGTGAACTGCAACCGACGGAAGTCCAACCCGAGGGCCTGGGCGAACGAGCGGGCGGTCAGTGTCTTACCGAGCCCTGGCAGGTCCTCCAGGAGCACGTGCCCGCCCGCGAGGATGCCGGCGAGGACCAGCTCCAACGCGTCCCGTTTGCCGACCACGACGGTGCCGACCGCGTCCAGGACCGCCCGAGCCAGGTGCCCGACCTCGGCGGGGGCAATGCTCCGGTCCACGTCGTTCATCAGATGCTCTCCAGTTCGGCGACGATCACCGCGAGGTCGCGCGGCGACGGGGTGCGGCGAGGCGGGGTCTCCAGGAACGTCCACAGGCGGTCGCCCAGCAGGACGCGAGCGCGGGCGGGATCCGACTCACGGGTGACGCCGTGTTTCAGCCGCATCCGCTCGTCGGCCAGTTCACCGATCCGGGGTAGGACCACCTCGGTGAAACGTTCGGTTCGGTTCGAGGACCAGTCCAGGGGGCGTTCCCACTGGTTGATCGCGCCACGCAGCGCGTCCCGGGCGTCCCAGTTGTAGCTGCCGTCCTCTTCGCCCGCGCCGGCCTGGCGAGCCGGCGGCGGCGGGGGTGGCGGCGCCAGCAGGGCGGTGACCCGGCGGACCGCCAGCACGGCGAGCACCCCGGCGATCAGTACGGGCAGCGAGACCTGGAGGCCCACAGCGCGGAGGCCGACCAGCAGGACAGCTACCACGGCGGCGGCCCACGCGAGCGAACGCAGCACCGGACGCCATCGGGACGGGCGCGCCTGCGGACCGGCCGGCGCGGCCTCCTCCTCGAACGCGAGCAGATCGTCGATGCTGGTGCTGCTCATGAGGTCACCACCGCGGTGAGCTCTCCGCGCAGCCGGACGAGCGCGGCACGGGCCTGGTCCCGGGTGCGTTCGCCGACCGGGTGGGTGGCGTACCGGGCCTCCCGGTAGACGTGCGCGAACTCGGCCAGCACGTCGGTGCTGGCGATGGCCGGCACGCCCGCGGCAGGGTCACCCTGCAACAGTCGGCTGACCAGGTCGGTCGGGGTGTCTCCGGCGAGCCTCGGCACACCGGCCGCGGCGGCTGTCTCCTCCAGGCGCACCCAGCAGGCGATCACCGCCACCCGGGGGTCGGTGTCCTGGTCGTCGAGTTCCACCAGGCCGGCGTCGAGGGCGGCTACCACCTCGCGGGCGGTGCCCTCGGCGGTACGGCGGGCCCGCTGCGCGGGTAGTGCCCGGGTGGTACGGCGCAGCGCTCCCCGGATCAGGACCCAGCTGAGGTAGCCGAGCGCGGCGAGGATGGCCAGCCCGAGCAGGACCACCGCCACAGTGCCGACCCACTGCGGGATGTGCGCCTGGGTGGCCTCGCCGGCGTCGCGTGGCTCGATCGGGATGGACGGCGACGGCTCGACGGTCGGGTACTCGGGAACCCAGGGAACGTTGTCCGCGGCCGGCGGGATGCGACTGGCCCCTATCGACGAGTGAGCGGACGCCAGCGCGGCACCGGCCAGCAGGGCGGCGACCGCGCCGACCGGCCACCACCGGCGGAGCAGGCCGAGCACCGGCCGCAGCACACCCGGCTCGGCGGACGGTACCGGTGTGGGCGGGCGTGTTCCGTCTGTCATCGCCACCACCCCACGCGTCGTCTCAGTCCACTCCGGCCAGCTGTTTAGCCTGGCCGAAGACGTCGTCCAACATCCCTGGTGTCAACCGCCCGGTGAAGGTGTTCTGCTGACTGACGTGGTAGCAGCCGAGCAAGTCCGGGGCGTTCGTGCCGGACCAGTGTGCCCCATGACCGAACGCCGGTCGCGGGCTGGGCGGGCGCTGCCCGTACACGGCGCGGAGCACCGGCCACCACGCCGCCCAGGCGAACGCGCCCAGCGCGACCACGACCCGCAGCGTGGGCCGGATCAACGTGACCTCGCGGTGCAGCCAGGGTGCGCAGGTGTCCCGTTCCAGTGGGGTCGGCTTGTTGTCCGGAGGCGCACAACGGACGGCCGAGAAGATCCGCAGGTCGCGCAGTGTGAGCCCGTCGTCGGCGGCGACGCTGGTCGGCTGGTTGGCCAGCCCGGCCCGGTGCAGCGCGGCGAACAACACGTCACCCGACCGGTCACCGGTGAAGATCCGGCCGGTGCGGTTGCCACCGTGTGCGGCGGGCGCCAGCCCGAGGACGGCGATCCGGGCGTCACCGGTGCCGAGGCCCGGCACCGGCCGACCCCAGTACTCCTGGTCGCGGAAGGCGGCCCGGCGGGTGCGGGCGACCTCCTCCCGCCATTGGACCAGCCGCGGGCAGGCGAAACAGTCGCTCACCGCCGCGTCGAGGTCGGCCAGGTCGGCCGCCCGCGCTGCGCGGGCGACCACCTGTGCGGGGGTACGCGTCTCAGCCAAGCTTGGCCCGGAAGAGTTCCAGGGTGCGGGCCCAGGCGCTGGCGGCGGCGCGCTGGTCGAACGCCTCCGGCCGGTCGTCGTTGAAGAACGCGTGCGAGGTGCCCGGGTAGTCGTAGAGGTGGCAGTCGCCGCCGGCCTCCTCGATGGCTCGCCGGGCGGTCTGTACGCCGTCGGTGGCCGAGGTGCCGTCCTCTTCGGAGCAGTGGATGACCGCTGCCTTGCCGGCGTAGTCGGCCCAGTCGGGGCGCATCGACTCCCAGGGCAGCACGGGATAGAAGCCGGCGGTCGCGACGATCCGCTCGGAGATGGTGGCCGACCAGAGGGCCAGGCTGCCACCGGCGCAGAAGCCCACGGCACCGACCTTACCGGTGACCTCGGGCCGACCGGCGAGATAGTCGGCCGCTCCGGCGATGTCCTTCGCCGCCTCGTCCATCCTCATCGCCAGCAGGAGCCGCTGTGCCTCGTCCGGCTCGCTGGTCGTCTCACCGTGGTAGAAGTCCGGGGCGAGGGCGACGAAGCCGGCCTCGGCGAACCGGTCCGCCACCGACCGGATGTGCGGGACCAGACCCCACCATTCCTGGATGACGATGACGGCGGGGCTGGCCGTGCCGCTGGCGGGTATCGCGAGATACCCCTCGCTCGTGCCCCCGTTGCTGCGGTAGCTCACCATTTCGCCCATGGGCCGTCCTCCTAGCGGTCAGTCATCGTTGGCTGGTCGCCCAGTGGTCCTACGTGCCGGTAGCCTGCCACGCCACGCGGCCGTCGGGAAGACGCCGGAACAGTGGCATTCACCTCCTGTTCGCCCCCCGGTGACTCCGGGTACGCCGACGGCGGCGGGGTCTGCTCCCGCCGCCGTCGATGCCGAGCTAACCGCTGTGGTCAGACCTTCTTGGTGAGGCAGAGCACGTAGCCCGTCTTGCCCGGCTCGATGCTGGAGAAGATGTACCCCTCCTGGCCCTCCTTGAAGAACTGGGTGCAGGTGGTGTCGGCCTTGGCCTGCGCCTCGGTCTGGCCGTCCACCCGACCGACCACGTTGTACGCCGCGTCGGTGGAGGTGCACTCGACGACCTTGGCGCCGTCGACCTCCTCCTGCTCGGTGCCGGTGACCTCGGGCAGCTCGGCGATGCAGTCGCCGGTCTTGGCGGCTGCCGTCTCGTCCTTGTTGAAGTAGTTGCCGATCGCCGAGGCGACGCCGAACTTCAGGCCGGCGATGACGAGGACGACGACGATCGCACCGACGATGCCGATGGCCTTCTTCGCACCGGACTTCTCCGCCTTCGGCTCGGCCGCCGGCTGCGTCTCGGTGGCCGGCTGCGACTCGGCCTGCTGCGGCGCGGCCGCCTGCGGCGTCTCGGTGGCCGACTCCGACGCGGCCGCTTGCGGCGCCTCGGTGGCCGACTCCGGCTTGGCCTGCTGCGGCACGGCCGCCTGCGGCGTCTCGACGGCCGGCTCAGGGGTTGCGGCGTCGGGCGCGGGGGGCGGTGCGACCTGCTCTGGCACGGGGGTTCCTTCCGAGGGGTTGATGAGCAGACGACACCGTAACGATCATTGATTTCCGGTGCCGTCCCGCTCGCCTCGTCCGTTCAGCTATTTCCCAGCCGCACCCGCATGATCCAGTTCACACCCCGTTCAGCCGGTCGGGGTGGGGGTCGGTGTGCCGCTCGGTGTGGCGCTCGGGCCCGCCGTGGACTGACCGGTGGCAGTTGGCGTCGGCGTCGGCGTTCCGGTCAAGCCGGAGGTGCTGCTCGGGTCGGGCGTGGTCGTGGGTGGCGTCGGCAGGAGAGGCACTCCCGGGCCACGAGGCCCAAAGGGAGCCTGATCCGGGCAGTACGGGTACGGCCGCAGCAACGGCTGGCCATAGACGTCGAGCGGGCTCGGGCAGTCCGGGTGGTAGCCGAGCCGGATCGGATTGCCGTTCTGGTCGAAGAGCCGGGCGTTCTCCACCAGCCGGCCCTCACCGTCGTAGACGAAGACGTCCCGGACCTGGCTGTACTGGCTGTCTACCGAGGTCTGGTCGTAGTAGTAGTCGTTGTCACGCCCGTCCTCCGCGTTGACCAGCCCGGCGAGCGCGAAGACCACAAGCACCGCGCTGCTCACCTGCACGACCGAGCGCGGCCAGCGGGTCAGCTGGGCCGAACGGCGACCGATCCAGATGGAGCCGAGCACGAAGCCGATCAGCATGATCAGGCCGGCGAGCAGCTCACCGCCGAGCCTCGGTAGCAGCCCGAATTCGCCGCCGGTGGTGACCACCGTGACCAGCATCGCCGCCAGATAGCCGCGCAGCACCCACCAGGCCGGGCGCAGCAGTCGGAGGAAGTCGCTGGCCGTCTCGTACCCCAGGGGTGGGCCGAGACGGGTGTCCATGGTGCGCAGCCGGCCGCGGACCCGGGCCATCGCGCTCGCCACCCGCTGGTCGAGGTTGCGCCCGCCGCCCGGCGCGGCGCCGGCAGCGGCGCGCAGCTCGGCGGCGTACGTCTCGGGCTCGCCCAACCGCTCGACCAGGGTGCCCTCGGCCTCGGCGGCGACCTCGGTGAGGTGGTCGGCGAGATCCTCGGTCAACTCGTCGCGTTGCCCCGGCGGCAGGTCGGCCAGAGCGGCCCGGACCCGCGCCACATAGTCGGTGATCTCCTGCTCCGCGACGGTCATGCCGCCATCCCCCGATCGTCGAGCAGACTGTCCATTGTGGTGGCGAACGAGCGCCAGAGCTTGCCGGAGCGGGTGAGCTGGTCACGCCCCGCTGCGTTGAGTGAGTAGTACTTGCGGTGCGGCCCGGATTCGCTCGGCACGACGTAGGTGGTGAGCAGGCCGGCGGCGAAGAGGCGGCGCAGCGTCCCGTAGACCGAGGCGTCACCGACCTCCTCCAGGCCGGCCTCGCGCAGCCGGCGCAGGATGTCGTAACCGTAACCGTCCTCCTCTCGGAGCACGGCCAGGACGGCCAGATCGAGCACGCCCTTCAACAACTGTGTGGTGTCCACGCATTGCACACTACTGCGTATTGCGAAGTAGCGTCAACGGATCGGTCCGACACGCCCGGGCCGGGCGCGAGCAGGGGCAACGGGCGCGAAGTACGGGGCATGGACACGCCTTGATCGTGCTCGATCCAGGATGCAGTGGCCTCGGCGTTCGAGGATGCCACTATTTCAACGATCGAGCGCGATCAAGGGGCGTGCGGCGAGATCAACGAGAGAAATCAGCGCAACATCAGGGATGTTGCTGCCTCCCGCGCTCCGCAGGCCGCAACACCAGGGAAGTTGCTCGGATCTTGGCACGGGGCACGGGGACGGCGATCGATTCGTTCTCAGAAAGTCGGGACAGCAGGGCTGCCCGAAAATCCCGATGACGATGAAGACGAGTTGATCACTCGCCCCGCGAGGGCCATTCCAGGCGTTCCGAGCCGATCGAATCGTGAGCACGCCCCTTGGCGGTCCAGCCCACGAACCTGGCGAACAGGTCGGCCGGGGACAGGGCGGGGTTCGGATTGAGCTTGATCAGATCTTTGGTGGCCTCGAGAAGCAGGCCAGCCATGTAGATGCTCAGACCAACCCGGTCCCGTCGATACTCCAACACCAGCAACAGTCGCGCGGGCTGGCAGGGCCAAGGGGCAGCACACACCCGGCACAGCCACAGCGGCCGCATGGGCAGATGCGGCCGTACCGCCCGACGCTGGCGCTCATGAGCTGGGGGAACGTTCGACGCCGACATCCCCCTATCGTGCTACCGCCGTTGCCGATCGTCAACCTCGATCGCTGTTAACGGTCGTCGAACAATCGACGCTACCTACCGTCAACCCATGGGCGAGTTCGTGGGGATCGCTGAAATACGAGACATGCTCGGCGGAGTGTCCCGCGCCCGGGCTTCCGTAGTTGCGTCCCGGCGCGATTTCCCGGCCCCACATCAGGTGTTGCGGATGGGCCAGATCTGGCGGCGCACCGACGTCGAAGAGTGGATCCGGCAGCACCGGCCTGACCTGCCGACGGACTGAAGCGAAGCCCACCCGGGCCGGGATCGGCCGAGATCGACTCGGTTTTCAGGAAGTCGGGGCATCCGAGGCACTCGGACACCGCGGTTTCAATGAAGGCGAGTTGATCAAGCGCTCTCGCTAGCGCGCCGTGGCCGGCTGGAGACTCCAGGCGATGCCGTCGAGGATGTCGTGCTCCGAGGCGACCACCGACGGCATCCCGGCCCGCTCCATGATCACGCGAAGCACCAGCGCACCAGCGCCGATCACGTCGGCGCGGCCCGGGTGCATCACCGGGTTCGACAACCGCTGCGCACGGGTCTGACCCAGCAGCTCGGCTGTCACCCGGGCGACCTCCTCGTACGACACCCGGGCGTGGTGGATGCGCTCCGGGTCGTACTCCCGCAGGCCCTGCGCGAGGGCGACCACAGTGGTGACCGACCCGGCGAGGCCGACCAGGGTGGCCGCCTCGCGACCGGGCACCACGGCGAGCGCCCGGTCCACCACCGCGGCGATGTCGGCCTGCGCTGCCGCGACCTGCTCGGCCGTCGGTGGGTCACCGGGCAGGTGCCGCTCGGTCATCCGGACGCAGCCGATGTCCACCGAGATCGCCGACCGCACCCCGGCTGCCCGGTCACCGACCACGAACTCGGTGGAACCACCACCGATGTCGACGACCAGGAACGGCTCCTTCGCGTCGGCTGGCAGCCCGCGCACCGCGCCGGTGAACGACAGCCGGGCCTCCTCGTCGCCGCTGACCACCTCGGGCGCGACACCGAGGGTGGCCCGCACCATCTCGGTGAAGTCGGCGGCGTTTGCGGCATCGCGGGAGGCCGAGGTGGCACACATCCGCACCCGCTGCGCGCCCAGCTTCTCAATGTCTGCGGCGTACGACGCCAACGCCACCCTGGTCCGCTCGATCGCCTCCGGCGCCAGTCGGCCGGTGCGGTCCACACCTTGCCCCAACCGGACGATCTCCATCCGCCGGGTCAGGTCGACCAGCGGCGCCTGCGGCCCGGCCGAGGCGTCGGGCAGGTCGGCGACCAGCAGCCGGATCGAGTTGGTCCCGCAGTCGATGGCCGCCACACGCGTCGTCACCCCGCCACCCTACGACAGCGCACCGGCGGTGCCCGCCTGGTGGGCCGAGCAGGCGGCAGCCAGCCTGGCGGGCCCGGTCGCCCTACTGAGCCCGATGACTAACAGGCATCAAGATGACTCAGGGGCATCACGCTCAACAGGACGACCGGCACCCAACAGCTCCGCGCCGAGCACGGTCAGCCGATGTCGGACGGCCCCGCCCTCCCGCTCACTGGCCACCAGACCGGCGGCCCGCAGGGCGGTGGCGTGCTCCGAGGCCGAGGAGAGACTGACCCCGGAGGCCCGGGACAACAGGGTGGTGGTCAACCCTCCGTCGGTCGCCAGTCGGCGCAGCACCAGCGCCCGGGTGACGCCGAGCAGCCGACCGAGGGCATCGTCGTCGGCGGGAGCGCCTCGCGCGGGCATGACCACCGGGTAGACGAGCAGGATCGGGTAACCCTGCTCGACAAGCACCCGGGGCCGCGGCCCGGCCAACGGGGAGGGCAGCAGGATGATCCCGTGGCCGGTGCCGGGCAGATCGCCGTCCCACCACGTCCGTATCTCCAGCACCGGCTCCCGCCACCGGATCCCCGGGTGCAGACCGGCGAAGAGGCTGGCCAGGCCATGCTGCGCCAGCCGCTGGCTGGCAGACGCCACCTGCTGACGGTACGCGGACACCAGCTCGGCCCAGTGCGGTTCGAGCACCGCGTCGAACCAGGTCCGCACAGCCCCGCCGAACAGGTCCAGCACCTCCGGATCGGCCGCCGCGAACCGCCGCCGCAGCGGGCTGGCCGACGTGTCCGCGTACGCCAGGGTGACCTCGGCGCGGACCCGCCGCGCCGGAGTCGCCCGGATCGCCTCCAGCCCGGCCTCCACCGACTCCAGGCCGTCGAAGGGAGTGACGAAGTCCGGCAGACGTCCACGGTCGGGCAGCAGATGCCGGAGGACCGCTGTGGCCGCCTGGGCGGCAGCCGTGCCCTCGGCCGCCGCCACCCGCTCGGCCAGGGTCGGCGCCATCGCCGCGACAGTGGGATCGCGCAGCCACTGACCAGCCAGCAGCGCGATCCCGACCGGATGCAGCCGATCGGCGAACCGCACACGGCACAGGTCGGCCGACCCGAGCTGGAGGCGAAGCATGGCAACAGCCTGCCTGCCTTCGCCCAGGACCGAAAGGGTTGATCCGCCGCTGAATGATCTCCAGTGTGGACCGCGGGGTCGACGGGGGGTGGCCGGCGTGCGGCGAACAGTGGCGGTGTTGACGGGGCTCTGCCTCATGGTCGTTGCCGCAGCTTGTGGTGAGCGGGGGCAACCCTCGTCGGCCCCACCGGCCAAACCGTCCGCGTCGAGCGAACGGCCGGCGGCCGGTGACCACCAGCTCACCCTCCACCACAACGGACTCGACCGCACTTACCTCTTGCACGCGCCACCGGGCTACGACCCGGGCAGATCCTCCGCGCTGGTCATCGCGCTGCACTTCTATCCCGGCCTCGGAACCTCGATGCGGGAGCTGGCGGGCCTGGACGCCAAGGCCGACAAGGACAACGTGCTGGTCGCCTACCCCAACGGGCAGGGCGGCGGCTTCAACGCGCTGATCTGCTGCGGCAGCGAGGACGACGTCGGCTTCCTCAACGCCCTCACCGACCATCTGGTGCAGACCTGGCACGCGGACCCGAACCGGGTGTTCCTCACCGGCATCTCGAACGGCGGCGACATGAGCTTCCGGGCAGCGGTGGAGAGCACTGGCACGTTCGCAGCGATCGGGGTGGTCAGCGGTGGCTACAGCGGAAACTTGACCACCGCCGACAGTTACGTGCCGAAGAGCCCGGTCTCCGTGATCACCTTCATCGGCGGCCAGGACCGCTACGCCTCGAGCTTCCAGGCCGGCATGCGGACCTGGCAGCAGCGGCTCAACTGCCGGCCGAGCCCGAAGGCGTCCAGGGTGCCGGGTGTGACGCACACGGTGGCGGGGTGCGCGGACGGCAGCGAGGTCAGCGTCTACACGATCGCCGACATGGGCCACAGTTGGCCGGGAGCGACAAGGGGCCAACTCGCCGCCTCCTCCGCGGGGCTGTCCGCCACCGACCTGATGTGGGAGTTCTTCGCCGCCCACCCCCGCAAGGCCTGACCTACAGGCGCAGCAGCATCCGGCTGTTGCCGAGCGTGTTCGGCTTGACCCGCTCCAGGTCCAGGAACTCCGCGACACCCTCGTCGTACGAGCGCAGCAGCTGCTCGTAGACCGGCTGCGGCACCGGCGCGCCGTCGATCTCGCGGAAACCGAACGAGGCGAAGAACCGGGTCTCGAAGGTGAGCACGAAGATCCGCGCCACGCCCAGCTCCCGGGCCGCGTCGATCAGTTCACCGACCAGCCGGTGACCGATGCGCTGGCCCCGGCAGGACGGGTCCACCGCCACCGTGCGGATCTCGGCCAGGTCCTCCCACATGACGTGCAGCGCGCCGCAACCCACCACCGCGCCGTCGGCGGGGCGGGCCGCCACCCGGAACTCCTGCACCTGCTCGTAGAGGGTGACTGTCGCCTTGCTCAACAGCCGCCGGTCATTGGTGTAGGTGTCGACGAGCCGTCGGATGCCCCGGACGTCCCCGGTGCGGGCCCGCCGTACGATAATCTGACTCTCGGGTGCCTCGGACCCGGCCGGCGTGCTCATTCGGCCGCCGGCACGTCCACGCACGGCCCCGCCGACCACCAGGGCTCGACCAGGCCCAACGTCTCGTCGCCGAACGGGTTCACCCCGGGGCCCGCGCCCAGCGCGTGGCCCAGGTGCACGTGCAGGCACTTCACCCGGCCCGGCATTCCACCGGCCGAGATGCCGGCGATCTCCGGCACCTCGCCGATCGCCTCCCGGCGGGTGAGGTAGTCCTCGTGCGCGGCACGGTAGTGGGCGGCCAACTCCGGATCCGTCGTCAGCCGGTCCGCCATCTCCTTCATCAGCCCCGCCGACTCCAGTCGGCTGCACGCCGCTGTGGCCCGGGGGCAGGTCAGGTAGTAGAGCGTCGGGAACGGGGTGCCGTCGGCGAGGCGGGGAGTCGTCTCCACCACGTCGGGAAGGCCACACGGGCACCGGTGGGCCACCGCCCGGGTGCCCCGGGGCGTCCGGCCGAGCTGCGCGGCCACCGCGGCCAGGTCGGCCTCGGTAGCCGGCTCGCGCTGCGGCAGGGGAACGGAATCCGCCGCCGGCTCCGACGGTGGTACGACAGTCACGGTGCCCATCTCTCCTGGTGTGCTGGTCGGTGGATCACTGGCCCGGCTGCTGGCTGTCCGCCGCCCGCACGCTCGACCAGAGGGTGTCGTACCAGGTCGACGGCCCCGCCGGGGCGGCCGAACCGGCCGACTTCCCGGCGTCCCGGGCGGCGCCCTCCGGGTCGTGCAGCACCACCATCATCTTCTCGCCCGGCTCGCCCATGAAGAAGCGCTCCCGAGCCTGCGTCTTGATGTACTCGTCGTCTTTCCAGTTGGCGGCCTCGGCGGCGAGCTTCGCGATCTCCCGCTCCTGCACCGCCTGGGCCGCCTCCATCCGCTCGATGTCGGCCTGCTGGTCCAGGTAGACCCGGACCGGATAGGTGTAGGCCAGAGCGAGCGCGATCAGGACCGCGAACAGCACTGTGGCCCGGCCGGTGAAGCGACGGGGGTGGGGTGCGGCGAGCCGCTTCACGACACCAGCGGCAGCGGTACGCCGAGCGGCGGCGGGACGATTCGCGGAGCGCACGCCTTCCGCGCCGCGGGCAGCACCCGGCGCGCGACCGGCGGCGCGCGGCTCGGCGCGCACGCCGGCCTCGCGGACCGATCCCCGCGTGGCGCGCCCACCGCCCGGCCGGCCGGACTGACCCGGCCGGCGGGCGGGACGCTGACCACCCGGTGTGCGGCGCTGCTGCATCGTCACACCCCTCCCCCGAGGCTTCGTGCGTCTCAGGCCGAACGGTAGCGCGGGAACGCGCCAGCGCCGGCGTAGCGCGCCGCGTCGGCCAACTCCTCCTCGATCCGGAGCAGCTGGTTGTACTTGGCGACACGGTCCGAGCGGGCCGGGGCGCCGGTCTTGATCTGGCCGCAGCCGGTGGCCACCGCCAGGTCGGCGATGGTGGTGTCCTCGGTCTCGCCGGAGCGGTGGCTCATCATGCACTTGAAGCCGGCCCGGTGGGCCAGGTCCACGGCGTCCAGGGTCTCGGTCAGCGAGCCGATCTGGTTGACCTTGACGAGAACCGCGTTCGCCGACTTCTCCGCGATGCCGCGGGCGATGCGCTGCGGGTTGGTCACGAACAGGTCGTCACCGACGATCTGCACCCGGTCGCCGATCGAGGCGGTCAGCGTCTGCCAGCCACTCCAGTCGTCCTCGGCCAGCGGGTCCTCGATCGACACGATCGGGTACTCGTCGGCCAGCTTCGTGTAGTAGGTGCTCATATCCTCGGCGGACTTCGCGGCACCCTCGAACGTGTAGGTGCCGTTGTCGAAGAACTCGGTGGCCGCCACGTCGAGCGCGAACACGATGTCGGTGCCGAGCCGGTAACCGGCCTTCTCGACAGCCTCGGCGATCAGGTCCAGGGCCGCCGCGTTTGTCGGCAGGTTCGGCGCGAAGCCACCCTCGTCGCCGAGCCCGGTGGAGAGGCCCTTCTTCTTCAGCACCGACTTCAGCGCGTGGTAGACCTCCGCGCCCGAGCGCAGCGCCTCACGGAAGGTGGGCGCGCCGATCGGCGCGATCATGAACTCCTGGATGTCGACGTTCGAGTCGGCGTGCGCGCCACCGTTGAGGATGTTCATCATCGGCACGGGCAGGAGGTGCGCGTTCGGGCCGCCCAGGTAGCGGAAGAGGCTCAGCTCGGCGCTGCCGGCAGCGGCCTTCGCCACCGCCAGGGAGACCCCGAGGATGGCGTTCGCGCCCAGCTCCGACTTGCTCTCCGTGCCGTCGATGTCGAGCATCTTCTGGTCGATCAGCCGCTGCTCGCTGGCCTCGTACCCGATGATCTGGTCGACGATCTTGTCTTCGACGTTGGAGACCGCCTTCTCCACGCCCTTGCCCTGGTAGCGGTCGGCGTCACCGTCGCGCAGCTCGATCGCCTCGAAGGCGCCGGTGGAGGCGCCGGAGGGCACGGCGGCGCGGGCTACCGTGCCGTCGTCCAGACCGACCTCGACCTCGACCGTCGGGTTGCCCCGCGAGTCGAGAATCTCCCGGGCGACGATTCCCTCGATGGTTGCCACTAAGTCGCTCCTCGTTGTTGTGATCCGGTCCGTGGGTGGGCCGCGACGGTGCGGCTGAGGCAGGTGTTGAACGCAGCGTATCGGGCGACGCGAACGGGCACGGCGTCGCCCGCGCACCCGGGTCACCCCGCGTTGACGGACATTCCCGGATTTCCGGGCGTCAACCGGCAACGGGTTTGCGCTGCGCGGACCAGATCCACCAGGCTGGTCGCCATGCCCGCCGCCTCGACCACCCTCCGCATGCTCGCCGTGTCGGTCATCGCGTCGCTCACGGTCACCGGCTGTCAGACATTCGAGGACGCCGGAGTCGCCATGGGCCGCTCGGAACTCGTCAACGACCTCGCCGCCCGGCTCGATCGGGCACTGGAGTTGACCTACTCGGCCGACTACCAGTTGCCCGGCGGCCAACGCGCCGCGATCGTGCAGGCGCAGGACCCGGCGCGATCCACGTACACCTATCCGGGCGGGCAACTCACAGTCACCCCGGAGGCCATCACCCGGTGCACGACGACCGCCGCGCGCCCGCAGTGCACGCTGATCACCCCGCCCACCCCGGGCAGCAAGCCCACGGTGACGCTGTTCGGCGAGGCCAACCAGCAGGGCCTCGTCACGCCGCCAGTGGTGGTCGGGCTGCTCACCGCCGCAGCGCTCGACCCACAGGCGGTGATCAAGCAGAGTGACACCACAGTCGCCGGGCGCCACGCCGCCTGCGTCGTGGTCGAGAGCTCGTCGTCCGGCGACTTCACCGCCTGCGTGACCACCGAGGGCGTGCTCGGCAGCTTCACCGGACCGGTCGACGGCAAGCCGATGGAGCTGGCGCTGAGCAACTACTCCGCTGCCGTCGACGAGGGCGCGTTCGAACCGCCCGCCGGCGCCGACGTCGTCGACCGCCGCCCCGGCGGCTCGTGACCGATCCACCTGTCGAGCCCACAACCGTCACGCCGCCCGGCGGGTTCCTGCCGGGGGCCGACCGGAGCCGGCCTCCCGGC
This sequence comes from Micromonospora sp. NPDC048843, assembly GCF_040649965.1. Classification (NCBI taxonomy): domain Bacteria; kingdom Bacillati; phylum Actinomycetota; class Actinomycetes; order Micromonosporales; family Micromonosporaceae; genus Micromonospora; species Micromonospora sp. NPDC048843. Next base: position 24,998 of record NZ_JBEZGJ010000030.1, on the reverse strand, counting down.
CCCGGCGACCTGGCCCTGCCGGTGACCGGCGCGAAGCTGCTGACCGGCGTCGACGGCCACCCCCTCCGCGTCGCCGACCTGCCCGCCGACACCGACTGGGTGCCGCTGGGCACGCTCGACGGAGTGCCCGCCTGGGGCGCCGACTTGACCACCACCGCCAACGACCTTGCCGGCCGGGCGCGCGGCTGGGCGTCACTCGCCGCCGAGGTGCCGGAGCCGCACGCCACGCTCGCCGGCCGCGCGCTGGCGGTGCTGACCTGGCGGCGTACCCACAGGTGGTGCGGCGCCTGCCGAGCGGAGCTGACCGACCGACCCAGCGAGACCGCCCGACAGTGCCCCGACTGCGGCCTGTACGTGCCGATGCAGCTCTCCGCCGCCGTACTGGTGGCGATCACCCGGCCCGGTCCGCCCGGACACGTTGACGAGCTGCTGCTGGTCCGGCACGCCACCGGGCCGACCGGGCTGTGGGCGCTGGTGGCCGGCTTCGTCGAGGCCGGCGAGACACTCGAGGCGGCGGTACGCCGGGAGGTCGGTGAGGAGGTCGGGCTGCCCGTCGACGGGCTGGCCTACTTTGGCAGCCAACCGTGGGCGATCTCCGGCCCGGGGGTGCTGCTCGCCGGCTTCACCGCCCGTGCCGCCGACCCGCAGGCCGACCCGGTGGTCGACGGGCGGGAGCTGACCGAGGCTCAGTGGTTCGGCCTGGATGCGCTGCCGGCGCAACTGCCGCCCGCGTACTCCATCTCTCGCTGGCTCATCGACGCGACGGTGACCGCCGGGCGGCGCTGAAACCCGCGCGGCCCGGCGTTTCTCCTCAGAGACCGAGCAGGGTGCGCAGGTGGCGCGGGGGCGGGCAGTCGTGGGCGAGCATCGCGTCGTGCCAGTCGCGGACCGACACCCCGTCCGGGCGGGCGGCGCCGATCTCGGCCACCTCGCTGTATCCGACGAAGTAGGTGGAGAGCTGGGTGGAGGTCAGTTGGGCGCGCCGCCACTTGCCGGCCGCCTCGCCCTCCTCCTGGAAGCCGCGCCCGGTCATCAACGCCATCGCCTCGGCCTCGGGCAGGTCCTCGGCGTGCACCAACTGGTCGAGCAGCGCGTTGATGGTCATCCGCAGTTGCATCTTGAGCTGCTGCAACCGCACCGGCAGACCGCCGAAGCCGAGCCCCGTCATCACCTCCTCCGCGTAGACCGCCCAGCCCTCGATGAACGGGCCGGACTCGGCCAACGCGCGAACCCGCGTGCCGCCGACGTAGCGGCGGGCGTGGGCGAGCTGGAGGAAGTGCCCCGGCATCGCCTCGTGCACAGTCAGGTTGCGGATCATGTGGTCGTTGTATTCGCGGTAGAACGACTCGACCCGCTGCGCCGACCAGTCCGACGGGGTGGGCGCGATGCAGTAGAAAGTCGGCACGACTGCGGTCTCCAGCGGGCCGGGCGCGTCGCAGTACGCTACGGCGACCCCCCTGGCGAACTCCGGCATCTCCTGGATCACGCACCGGTCGTCGACCACTGTGACCAGGTCGTGTGCGCGGACGAAGTCGGTCGCCTCGTCCAGAGTCACCCCGGCCAGCTCGACGATCGTCGCGTCGTTCGGGTGCTCGGCGGCGAGCAGGTCCAACGCCCGGCGTACCGTCGCGTCGTCGGCCGGGCCACCGACCAGCTCGACGGCGGCCTCGCGGATCTCCGCGGTGACCCGGTCCAGGTTGGCCCAGGCGCGACGCTGGATCTCGGCGGCGCCCAACTCGGTGTCGAGGGTGTGCCAGAGCCGGGCCTCCCAGCGGCGCCGGCCCAGTCGTGGGTCACGGCCGGGGCCGGCATCGGCGGCCAGGCCGGTGCGCAGCCAGGCGACGAACTCGTCCAGCGCGGCGATCGCGGCGGTGGCCGCCGGCTCGACGCGGTCGAGGTGGCCCGGCGCCTGGGCGAGCAACGCCGGCAGCTCGTCGCGGATCAGCGCTGCCGTGCCGGTGAACTGCCCGACCGCCGTCTCCGCGTGGATGCGCGGCATGTCCCGCAGCGTCGCGCGGGCGGTGGCGAGGGCGTCCGGTACGGCGGCGAGCCGGCCGGCGAGTTGGGTCAGCCGCACTTCTGCGGGGGCGTACGGGCGGGCCAGCAGCGGGTGCAGCAGCGGGCCGGGGTTGTGCCGCAGCGGATCCCACTCGTGCGAGCGGATCTCGGTCAGCTCGAACAGCTCCCGGTCCACGAATGAGGTGAGCAGCGCGTGGTCGACCTGCTCGTCCACGTCGAGCGAGTCCGGGTCCAGTTCGGACAGTGCGTTGGCCGCGTCGGAGAGCATCGCCCGATCGGCGGTCAGCCCGTCGACTGACAGGTCCGGCAGCCGGTCGTCGAATCGGTGGTCACCCGCCGCGGTGGCAACCCCCGGCCGCGACTCCAGTAGAGCCTCGACAACCCGCTCAGCCAACACCCCAAACGCTTCCACCGCACCACCCTACCGACCCCTCCGTTCCCGGCCGCCGGTTCCGCTCACCGCCCCGCCCCGCCCCGCCCCGCCCCGCCCCGCCCCGACACGGTCGGGTTGATCAAGAGGTTTGCGTCACGCACGAGCCGAGTTCTGACGCAAACTTCTTGATCAGCGCGGGCTGGTGGGTGGGGGTTCGACGTGGCGGATGGCTTCGGCGTGGGCCAGGGTGGTGCGGCGGAGAGCTGCTTCGGGGTCGATGCCCGCCTCGCGGGCTGCCGCCACCGTTGCCAGCAGGTCTGCGCCCAGCCTTGCCTCGGCATCCGCCTGGGTGTCGGCCGGTGGGAGTGGGACGTCGATGCCCCTGCGGGCGGCGCGATCCAGGATCTGCGTTGCCAAGGCCAGCGCGGGCTGGCTCAGGGCCACGCCGTCCAACGCCGAGTGCCGTGCCTTCTCCGCGCGCTTGATCCGCTCCCAGTTCTCGGTGATCTCCTCCAGGGTGCCCGCCTCGGCACCGGCGAAGACGTGCGGATTACGCCGGATCATCTTGTCGACCAGACCACCGGCCACGTCGTCGATGGTCCACCGCTCGCCCTCGGGCAACTCCTCGGCGAGCCGCGCGTGCAGCACGACCTGCAACAACACGTCGCCCAACTCCTCGCGCAAAGCGTCGGTGTCGTCGGCCCTGATGGCGTCGTACGCCTCGTAGCTCTCCTCCAGCAGGTAACCGGCGAGGCTGCGGTGCGTCTGCGCCCGCTTCCACGGGTCGCCACCCGGAGAGGCCAGTCGATCCAGCACGGCCACCGCGTCGAGCAGCCGGGCACCCGGCGGATCCCACGAGCCGTACATCAGCTCCATCTCGGCCAACCCCGGTTGCCGGGCCAGCCGCAGACCCAACTCCCGGGCCAGCGCCTCGTCACCCGCCGGACCGGCCAGCCACACCACGGTGCCGTGTGTCGCCACCGCGTCCAGCAACAGCTGCGTCGCCGGGCCGTCCACCACAGTGACCTCGGCGCCCGCCTGGCGCACGGCCGTGGTCAACTCGCTGTCCGCGCCGGTCAACACCGGGTGCTGGCGTACGACGTCCCACGCCGCGGCCGTCAACAGGCCGGCGGGCAACCGGGGTGAGGTGACCAGGAGGACGATCCGTGCGGTCATGCTCAGCTGGCCGTGCCCTCGGCCTCCGGCGTCCCGGTCGGCCCCTCCGGGGTGGAAATGTCGGTGACCGCGTCGGAGCCCGGCTCACCCAACGGCACACTCACAGCGGGTGCGTCACCGGAGAAGCTGAGCAGCGGGAACTCAAGCGGACGGTACCGAGGGCTGACTGTGACGTCGTAACGACCGACCGCCTCGGCGAGGATCCTCTTGGTCGCCAGCGCGCCGCGTAGCTGCTCGCCGTCGAGCTGCTGGGCGGCGTCGGCATCAGTCACCTCGGCGGGGATCTTGCCGGCCGCACGCCCGGCGGCGATCACGTCGGCGATCTCCTCCTTGGTCGGCTCGACCGGCTCGGCCGGCAAGCCGGACAGGCACGTGAAGAGCTTCGCCACCTCCCGCACGTGCCCGGTCTCCGGGTCGAGACCGAGCTGCTGGGCGGCCTGGTCGGCCGCCACCTGGCCGCGCGGCTGGTAGTTCTTCTCGGCGGAGAGCTTCTCGCACACCTTGGTCAGCACCATGGTCCGAACCACGTCGGCCACCTTGGGCAGGGTCGGTTGCGGCGCCGCGGGCTGCGCACTGGCGGATGACTCCGGCGCCGGGTTCTTCGTCCGCAGGTCCTTCATTGCGGTGGAAACCTGAACGTCGGTGATGCGCTGGTCACCGATGTAAGCGGCGATACCAGGCTCAGCACGGCAACCGGAGAGGGCGACGAGGCCGAGCGCCACAGTGGCGACGGCGGCAAGACGGCGAGCACGCATAGCCGTCACTCTCTCACGCCGTCACCCGGGGTTGTGACACCCCCCACCTTCGCCCAACCCACGACCAGGGACGGCGTCGACGCGCGACCCGTCCCTGGTCGAGAGCACGCCGCCGGCTCAGGCGCTCGCGGCGACGGTCAGTGGGGCTGGAGCACCGAGCACATCGGAGAGCAGTTGCGCGCACCACTGGAGCAGCGCCTGGTCACGCAGCGGCTCGCCACCGATCCGACGGGTGCTCGGTCGGGGGACGCTGACCTGGTCGGTGGCCTGCTTGTAGACGGCATCCGGGTGGTAGCGCTTGAGCCGCATCTGCTTCGAGTCCGGTAGGGGCAGCGGGCCGAACCGAACATGCTTGCCCTGCACGGACACGTCGCTCAGGCCGTAGCGGCGGGCCAGCAGACGGAAACGGGCCACCTCCACCAGGTTCTGCACCGGGGCCGGCGGCTCGCCGTACCGGTCGGTCATCTCGGCGATCACCTCGCCCAGCCGCTCCTCGTCGCGCGCCTCGGCGAGCTTGCGGTACATCTCCAGGCGCAGCCGCTCCACGCTCACGTAGTCGTGTGGCAGGTGCGCGTCGACCGGCAGGTCGATCTTGACGTCGGTCTCCTCCTCCGGCCGCTCACCCTTGAACGCGGAGACCGCCTCGCCGACCATCCGCACGTACAGGTCGAAGCCGACGCCCTCGATGTGCCCGGACTGCTCGCCACCGAGCAGGTTGCCGGCGCCCCGGATCTCCAGGTCCTTCATCGCCACATACATGCCGGCGCCCAACTCGGTGTGCTGGGCGATTGTCGCCAACCGCTCGTGGGCGTGCTCGGTGAGCGGCTTCTCCGGCGGGTAGAGGAAGTAGGCGTACGCCCGCTCCCGGCCCCGGCCGACCCGGCCCCGGATCTGGTGCAGCTGGGCCAGGCCGAGCAGGTCGGCCCGCTCCACGATCAGCGTGTTGGCGTTCGGGATGTCGATGCCCGACTCGACGATCGTGGTGCAGACCAGGACGTCGAACTCCTTTTCCCAGAAGCCGACCATGACCTTCTCCAGGGCGTCCTCGCCCATCTGGCCGTGCGCCACAGCGACCCGCGCCTCCGGCACCAGCTCCCGCAGCCGCCGCGCCGCCCGGTCGATCGACTCGACCCGGTTGTGCAGGTAGAAGACCTGCCCGTCGCGGAGCAGCTCACGGTGGATGGACGCGGCCACCTGCCGGTCGTCCTGCGCGCCGACGAAGGTGAGCACCGGGTGCCGTTCCTCCGGCGGGGTGGCGATGGTGGACATCTCCCGGATGCCGGTGATCGCCATCTCCAGTGTGCGCGGAATCGGGGTGGCCGACATGCTGAGCACGTCGACCGACGCGCGCAGCGTCTTCAGGTGCTCCTTGTGCTCGACACCGAAGCGCTGCTCCTCGTCGACGATCACCAGACCCAGCTGCTTGAAGCGGGTCGCCGTCTGCAACAGCCGGTGCGTACCGATGACGATGTCGACGGTGCCATCGGCAACCATCTCCAGCGTCCGCTCGGTCTCCTTGGCCGTCTGGAACCGGGACAGCTGCCGGATCTGGACCGGGAACTGGCTCATCCGCTCGGCGAACGTGTTGTAGTGCTGCTGAACCAGCAGGGTGGTCGGCACCAGCACCGCCACCTGCTTACCGTCCTGCACCGCCTTGAACGCCGCCCGGACCGCGATCTCGGTCTTGCCGTAGCCGACATCACCGCAGATCAGCCGGTCCATCGGGACGGTCTGCTCCATGTCCCGCTTGACCTCGTCGATCGCGGCGAGCTGGTCCGGCGTCTCCTGCCAGGGGAAGGCGTCCTCCAGCTCGCGCTGCCACGGGGTGTCCGGGCCGAACGAGTGGCCCTTGGACGCCTTGCGGGCGGCGTAGAGCTGGATGAGCTGCGCGGCGATCTCCCGGACCGCCTTGCGGGCTCGAGCCTTGGACTTCTGCCAGTCCGAGCCGCCCATCTTGTGCAGGGTCGGCTGCTCGCCGCCCACGTAGCGGGAGAGCTGGTCGAGCTGGTCGGTCGGAACGAACAACCGGTCGCCGGGCTGGCCCCGCTTGCTGGCCGCGTACTCGATGACGAGGTATTCCCGGCTGGCGCCGTTGACGGTGCGCTGCACCAGCTCGACGTAACGTCCGATGCCGTGCTGCTCGTGCACCACGTGGTCACCGGTCTTCAACTCCAGCGGGTCGATGGTGTTGCGCCGCCGGCTCGGCATCTTGCGCATGTCCCGCGTCGAGGTGCCCCGACCGCCTGTCACGTCATTGCCGGTGAGCAGCACGAAGCGGGACGCCTCGTCGACGAACCCACTGCTCAGCGCACCACAGGTGACCACCAGCTCGCCGGGGACGGGCGCGGTCGGCACCTCCTCGGTCAACCGGGCACCCAGGCCGGCGTCGCGCAGCACCTCCACAGCCCGCTGGGCGGGGCCGTGCCCCTCGAAGACCAGCGCGATCGACCAGCCCTCACCGGCCCAGCGCTTGAGGTCCTCGACTACCCGCGAGGTCTCGCCGTGATAGAGCGGCGCCGGTTGGGCGGACAGGGTCACCGCGATGGCGTCGTCCGGGGTCACCGCGGCCTGCTCGGGCGCGTCCTCCCAGGGCTGCCGCGCCTCGGCCGTCTCCCCCTCGACCAACCCGAACGGGGACAGCGTCCACCACGGCTGGCCGAGCTTGCCGGCGGCGGCGCGTACCTCGCCGAGGGTGCGGAAGGCGGCAGCGCCGACGTCCACCGGGGCCTGGCCGCCGACCGCGGCGGCGGCCCAGCTGGCCTGCAAGAACTCCTCCGACGTACGCACCAGGTCGTGCGCCCGCGTGCGGATCCGCTCCGGGTCGCAGAGCAGGACGTGGGTGCCGGCGGGCATGGCGTCCAGCAGCAACTCCAGTGAGTCGGGGCCGACCAGCACCGGGGCCAGCGACTCCATCCCCTCCACCGGGATGCCCTCGGCCAGCTTGTCGAGGATCTCGGCCAGCTCGGGGTGCTGCTCGGCGAGCGCGGCGGCCCGGTCGCGGACCGCCGGGGTGAGCAGCAGCTCGCGACAGGGCGGCGCCCAGAGCAGCGGAACCTGCTCGATGGTCCGCTGGTCGGCGACGGCGAAGGTGCGGATCTCCTCCACCTCGTCGCCCCAGAACTCGACCCGCGACGGGTGCTCGTCGGTGGGCGGGAAGACGTCCAGGATGCCGCCGCGCACCGCGAACTCGCCGCGCTTGGTGACCAGGTCGACCCGGGCGTACGCCATGTCGATCAGCCGGCGGGCGACCTCTTCCAGGTCCGCCTCCTCGCCGGCGGCGAGCTGCACCGGCTCCAGATCACCGAGCCCTTTGAGCTGCGGTTGGAGCAGCGAGCGGACCGGGGCCACCACCACTCGCAGTGGCCCGGTGCCGCCGTGCGCGTCGGTCGCCTCCGGGTGCGCCAGCCGGCGCAGCACGGCCAGCCGTCGGCCGACCGTGTCGGAGCGGGGGGACAGCCGCTCGTGCGGCAGCGTCTCCCAGGAGGGGAAGACCACCACCTGCTCGGCCGGCAGCAACCCGCCCAGCGCGGAGGCCAGGTCGTCGGCCTCGCGGGTGGTGGCGGTCACCGCCAGCACCGGTCGCCCGGCGCCGTCGTTGTCAGCGGCGACCGCCGCGACGGCGAACGGGCGCAGCGCCGCCGGGGCGGTGATGTCGAGGCCGTCGACCTGGGCGGCACCGGAGCGCGCCAGGTCACGCGCCCGGGTCAGCCCGGGGTCGGCCAGGGCGGCGGTGAACAGACCGGTGAGCAAGGGAATCCTTCCCGGGGAGTCGACGCACACGACGGCGGCCCCTCGTCCAGCGGGACGGGGGGGCACGACAACAAGCCTAGCCCCGTCGACCGACAGTCACCCCCTTCCGCCCAGGTCCGCGCCGCGCGCGTCACCCCTTGTCCCGGCGAGATCGTGCTCGATCCAGGATGTAGTGGCCTCATCGACGCAGCGAGGCCACTACATCCTGGATGTTGCGCGATCTTGGGATCGAGCCCGGCCGCCGCCAGGGGATCTTGACCGGCGTCGGTAGGCGTGGTCGGGTTTCGGTATGGGTGAGCAGTGGAGGGCACAGTTCGACGCGGAGGTGAGCTTCGCCAACGGCGGCGGGCTGCGTACCGAGGGGTTCCGGCTGGACATCCCCGGTCGGGAGATCACCGACGACGACCTGGCGGCGTTGTTCGTCCGGCATCTCGGGCTACTGATGGTCGCCGACGTACGGATCAGCGCCAAGACGATCATCGAGGAGCCGCACAAGGGCGGCCGGGGTGTCGCGGTCGACGAGTCCGGCGCCGGTCGTCGGCTGGTCGAGCTGAGCCACGTGATCAGCGACGGGATGACAACCCTGCCGGGTTGGCCGGGGCCCCGGATCACCGACTGGCTGACCTTCGCGGCATCCCGTGAGCGGTACGCCCCGGGCACCGAGTTCCACGTGGCCCGAATCGACATGATCGCCAACACCGGCACGTACCTGGACACGCCCGCCCACCGGTGGGCCGGGCGGGACGACCTGACCGGAGTGTCGCTGGACCGGCTCGCCGACCTACCGGGGGTGGTGGTCCGGGTGCCGGCCGGCGTCCGCGCGGTGGACCGGCTGATGCTGGCCCCGTACGAGGTGGCCGGGCGGGCGGTGTTGCTGCACACCGGGTGGGACACGCACTTCGGCACCGAGCGGTACAGCGCGCCGGAAGCGCCGTACCTGACCGGGGACGCCGCCCAGGCGCTTGTCGACGCGGGGGCGGCCCTGGTCGGCATCGACTCGATCAACATCGACGACATGAGCCCGGCGGCCGACGGCGTACGCCCCGCGCACAGCGCGCTGCTCGCCGCCGGCATCCCGATCGTCGAGCACCTGACCGGCCTGGACACGTTGCCGCCGAACGGGTTCCGGTTCACCGCGGCCCCGCCGATGGTGGCCGGCATGGGCACCTTTCCGGTTCGCGCCTTCGCCACCGTCAACCCCTGATGCCCGCCGAGGGAACTGGCAGTGATCCGCGTCGCCGCACCACGCCCGCCCAGTGGCGGGTGTTGGGGCACCCGGACCGGATGCTGATTTACCAGGTGCGGTGCATCGTGGAGAACCACGGCTGGACGGAGTCCGTCGCCGAGGACCGCCACAAGGTCATCTTGGGGCGGTCCGGCGTGTACCGCCGTCGGCTCAACGGCGTGGTCGAGCTTTCCGATGCCACGTCCGTGCTGCTCACCCGCCCCGGCGACGAGATGGCCGTGGCGCACCCGTTCGGCTGTGGCGACTCGTACACCTGCATCGAGATCGATCCGACCGTGCTGGCGGACCGGACGGACGCGGCGAGCTGGGTGGACCGGGGCGGTTGGTCCGGGACCTCGGACGCCGCACTGGACCTGGCGCACCGACTACTGGTGGCCGACTTCCGGCGCGGGCTGGACGGGTTCGAGATGGCCGAGCGGCTGCACCGCTTCCTGGCTCGCCTGCTGCACCAGAGCCCTCTCAGCACCGACGACGTGGGCGGCGAGATCGATCGGGCCGTACGTCGGCGACCGGCGACGCTGGCAGCGCACCGCCGGCTGGCCGACCGCGCTCGGGAGGTGCTGGCGAACTCCAGCTTCACCCTCGGATTGGACGAGGTCGCCCGCGAGGTCGGCAGCTCCCCGCACCATCTCAGTCGGGTGTTCCAGCGGATGACCGGCAGCAGCCTGACCGCCTACCGGAACCGGCTACGGGTACGGGAGGTGCTGGACACCCTCGCCGAGCCCGGCGGCCGTCCGCTCGGTGCGCTCGCCAGCGACTACGGCTTCGCCGACCAGGCGCACCTGACCCGGGTGGTCCGGGAGCAGGTGGGCCACCCGCCGGCCCGGCTGCGCCGGCTGCTCACCCCGGTCGACGAAGGCCCGATCGGATCGGCGTCACCGCACGTGGAGTGACCCTGGGGGAGGACGCGCGTCTGCTTGACCGTGCGGCCTCCCCCGGCTCGGGCCGCCTGCGGGCTCGGCCGGGGCATCGGGCCTCCCCGAAAAGGTCCGCGTACCCCGCTCCGCTGCCCGTCCTCGTCGGCGGCGTCCGGATCGACATGAACCATCGTCGGGTCGCCGCGTTCCGCAGTCTTGAAGAAAATTGCTCAAACCGGCCCGGTCCCGCGTGGATCCGAGCAGCCTCGGTCGACAGCGACGCGTCAGCTCCCGGACTGGAGGTAACGCAACACCGCGAGGACCCGACGGTGGTCGGTCTCGGTGGGCGGCAGACCGAGCTTGCCGAAGATGCTGGTGATGTGCTTCTCCACCGCCCCCACGCTGAGGAACAGCGTCGACGCGATCGCCGCGTTCGAGCGCCCCTCGGCCATCAGGGCCAGCACGGTCCGTTCCCGCTCGGAGAGGCCGGCCAGCTCCCCGGGGCCCCGGGCCGCGCCGAGCAGCTGCGTCACCACCTCCGGATCGAGCACGGTCGCGCCGCCGGCGACGCGGGTGAGCGCGTCGACGAACTCGCCGACCTCGGCCACCCGGTCCTTCAGCAGGTAACCGACGCCTCCGGCCCCGCCGGCGAGCAACTGCGCCGCGTACCGGGTCTCCACGTACTGGGAGAAGAGCAGCACCGGCGTACCGGGATGGGCGGCGCGTACGGCGAGCGCGGCCCGCAGCCCTTCGTCGGTGTACGTCGGCGGCATCCGGATGTCGATCACCGCGACGTCGGGCCGGTGCTCGTGCACGGCGGCCCGCAGCGCCTCCGGGTCGCCCACCGCGGCGAGCACCTGGTGCCCTCGATCGACGAGCAGGTAGCTGAGCCCGTCGCGAAGGATCCCGGAGTCCTCGGCGATGACCACGCGCAGGCCGGTCATATCCGCACCGGGAGTTCCAGGGTGACAAGCGTCGGCCCGCCGTGTGGGCTGTCGATCCGCATCGTGCCGTCCACGGTACGGGCCCGGTCGCGCAGCCCGGCCAGCCCGCCGCCGGGCAGCGCGTGAGTCGTCGAACCGAGCGTGGCACCGCCGCCGCCGTCGTCTCCGACCTGCACCCGCAGCAGACCGTCGTGTTGACGTACCTCGACGGTGGCCCCCCGGGCCGTGGCGTGTTTCGCGACGTTGGTGAGCAGCTCGGCGACGCAGTAGTAGACGATCGTCTCGACGGCTGGTGATGGCCGGTCGCGCACCTCGACCCGCAACTGGACGGGTACGGCGCCCCGCGCCACGAGGGTGCCCAGCGCCGCCTCCAGACCGTTGTCGAGCATCGGTGGATGGATGCCCCGGGTCAGGTCACGAAGGTCGGTGATTGCGATTTTCGCGTCCCGGTGGGCGGTCTCCACGAGCGCCCTGGCCTCCGGCGCAGCGTCAACGGAGAGCTTCTCCTTGGCCAGACCGAGTTTCATGGCCAGGGCGACCAGTTGTGCCTGGGTGCCGTCGTGCAGGTCGCGCTCGATGCGGCGCAGCAGCGCGGCGGCGTCGTCCACGGCCAGCGCACGGGCCTCTTCGAGGTCGTCGACCCGCTCGTCGAGGCTGGTCGGGCCGAGCAGGCCACGGATCAGCAGCCCGTCCAGGAGCAGGATCAGACTCAGCAGCCCACGGCCGACGAGAAGCATCCCGGCACCGATCGCCGCCAGCAGGAACGACTTCGGCCAGGTGTCGAAGAAGAAGTCCCCGAGTTGCAGGGCGACCCGGTGCGACCACCAGAGCGGATGGCTGAGCAGGAACAACGGGTAGCAGAGGAAGGCCGCGATCACCGCCGTCGCGACCACTGTCACCGGCAGCTTCACGATCAGGTACGCCAGTGCCCGCCAACCCGTGGCGTCACCGAGGCCGCTGCGCACGTACCCCACTGGACCGGGTCGTCGTCGGACCGGACGGGGGCCCGCGACCCGCAGCCCCAGCGTGGCCCGGGCCAACACGCGGTGCAGCCAGCCCCAACCGCGCGCGCCGAGGACGCCGGAGGACAGCAGCGGCAGGCCGAGCAGCGTCAGCGCGAGCGTGCCGCCGACAACCACCGTGAGGAGGGCGTACGCGAAGCCGACGACCGCCAGCGGCAGGCTGGCCAGCACGTAGCCGACCTGGTTGCGGAGCTGCCGGAGACTCGTCACCTGATCCTCCCGACCGTGCCGGACGACACCGTCCCGGCAGCGAGTGTTCCGGCTCAGCATGCCCGGGTGCGGGCCGTCCGCCCAGCCGGGAGACCCGCCGCGATCCGTCGGGTTAACCCCACCGGATCGGCGGGAGAGCCGCATGTCGCTGCGCCCCGCCCGCCGGCAGGGTCGACGGGAACAACAGTTTCGTCGATTGGAGCAATCATGTCGCGTCTGCTCTGGGCCGTGCTGGTGTCGGCCGGCACGTTGGTCGCCACCCTCGCCGTCCCAGCCCTGCCAGCACGTGCCGAGCATTCCGGGCCGGAACGCCGCGCGCTGGCCGCCGCGCTCGATCAACTGGTCGCGGACGGCTTCCCCGCCGCGGTGGCCTACGGCCGGGTGGACGACCGACGGTGGCAGGTGGCGGCGGGAGTCGCCGATCGGAATACCGGGGCTCGGGCCCGACCGGACGACCGGTTTCGGATCGCCAGCAACACCAAGGCCTTCGTGTCGACGGTGCTGCTGCAACTGGTGGGTGAGGGCCGGCTGACCCTCGACGACCCGGTCGAGCGCTGGCTGCCGGGGGTCGTCCGGGGTAACGGCAACGACGGTTCGACGATCACGGTCCGGCAGTTGCTCAACCACACCAGCGGCATCTGGGACCCGACCGGGCAACGGAGCTTCTGGGCCCCCTACCTCGACGAGCACGACTGGGATCGGGTGATCCCGCCCCGCACGGTGATCGCCGCGGCGATGGCACACCGGCCGGACTTCGCCCCCGGCACCTCGTGGGGCTACTCGAACACCAACTATCTGCTGGCTGGCCTGGTGATCGAGGCGGTCACCGGCCGGGGCGCGGCGAACGAGGTACGGCGGAGGATCATCGGGCCGCTTGGCCTGAGTCAGACCTCTTTCCCGGTCATCGACCCGGAGATCCATGGCCGGCACCTGCACGGCTACGACCTGACCGGCCGGGATGTGACCACGTTCAGCCCGTCGTACGACTGGACCGCCGGGGCGATGATCTCGACGACGGCTGACCTGGCGCGGTTTCATCGGGCGCTGTTCGGCGGGCGGCTGCTCGCGCCGGCTCAGCAGCGGGAGTTGGAGACCGTGGTGCCGATGGACGACTCGCCGGCCGGGTACGGGTACGGCCTGGGCGTGCAGCGGATGACTGTGCCGTGCCCGACCGGCCCCACGCCGGTGTGGATGACCGACGGCGGCGGGCCGGGCTTCACCAGCATCGCGGTGACCAGCCCGGACGACTCCCGGCAGCTCGTCCTCGCCGGCAACGTCTACGACATCGACCGGGACGTCCGGGGGCAGGTTCCGGTGCCGGCGAGCGGGGGTGCGCTGGCCGCCCTGCAGTCGGTTCTCTGCGCCGACGACGTGCGCTGAGTCCGGCGGACCGCAGGGCGACGGCCAATCGGTTCCGCCCTGCGGTCCCCAAAACGGACCATAAGCTAATAAAGTGGACAAAGAATCGCAGGGCACGGCCCGCGACTGGGCGCCTCGCAGCATCGGACTGCTCATCGGCACTCTCGTGCTGGCCACGGCGTTCATCGCGGCCTACGTCGGCGCGTTGCACCAGCCCACACCCCGCGACCTGCCGATCGGCGTCGCCTCCGGCGACCAACGCGCCCGGACGACGCTCGACGCCGTGCGCGGCCAGACCACAATCCTCAAACCCATCGAGTACGACGACCCGAGCGCCGCCGAGCACGGGCTGCTCAGCCGAGCGGTGTACGCCGTGCTCAGCACCGGACCCGACAACGGTCTGCTCCTCACCGTGGCGAGCGCCTCCGGCCCCTCCGCCACCAGCGCGATCAAGGAGGTCCTCGGCACCGCCACCAGCCGCACCGGCACCCCGCTACAGATCGTCGACAAGGTGCCGGTCCCCTCGGCCGACCCGCGCGGGGTGGTGCCCTTCTACCTGAACGTCGGGTACGTGCTCGGCGGCTACCTCGCCTCGACAGTGCTGGGGATATCCGCCGGCACCACCCCGCGTACGGCGCGCCGGGCCGGACTGCGCATCGCCTCCCTGGCGGTGTACAGCGTGCTGCTCGGCATCGCCGGCGCGGTCGTGGTCGGACCCGTCCTGGACATCTGGCACCACGACGTGCCGACGATCGCCGCCATCGGCGCGCTCGCCGTCTTCGCCGCCGCCATGTTCGCCAGCGCCATTCAGGGCTGGCTCGGCGTCGCGGGCACCGCGCTGGTCATCCTGCTGCTGGTGGTGCTCGGCAACCCGGGCTCCGGCGGCATCTACGCGCCCGAGTTCCTGCCCGGGGTGCTGCGCGGTATGCACCGCTGGAACATCCCCGGGCTCGCCAACGACCTGACCAAGGCCGCCGTGTACTTCGACTGGCGATCGGCCGGCTGGCCGGCTTCCGCCCTCGGAATCTGGACGGTGCTCGGCGGGCTCGGACTGGTCAGCGCGAGCCTGGTCCGGGGTCGCCGGGCCGCCTCCTCCGGCTCTGGAACGACCCGCTCCGGCCCCTCGCCGGACCGCGACGGTGGTTGAGATCACCCCGGAAAACAGCCTCCCGAGGGCAGTGGATCACCAGGGGGCCCTCCAGACATCCTCTGCGCGCGGATACCATCCAGTAAGTCGGACAGCGCTGTCCTTCGTATCCACGTAAGGGAGCGCATCGTGACCGACCAGCACGACCATGACGGCCCGGACGCCGCACTGCGCGCCGACATTCGCCGACTCGGCACCCTGCTCGGCCAGACCCTGGCCCGCCAGGAGGGTCGCCCGCTGCTCGACCTCGTCGAGGAGATCCGCGCCCAGGTTCGCTCCGACGCCCCCGCTGCCGCCCAGCGCCTCGGCGGGCTCGACGTGACCACCGGCACCAAGTTGGCTCGCGCCTTCTCCACCTACTTCCACCTGGCCAACATCACCGAGCAGGTGCACCGTGCGCGGGACCTGCGCCGCCGCCGCGCGGTGCAGGGCGGCTGGCTGGACCAGGCCGCCAAGATGATCGCCGAGCGCGGGGTGCCGGCCGAGGAGATCGCCAACGCGGCGCGCCGGCTGGCGGTGCGACCGGTCTTCACCGCGCACCCGACCGAGGCAGCCCGGCGCTCGATCCTGTCCAAGCTTCGGGCGATCGCCGACGAGTTGGACACCGAGACCGCCAACGCGATCCTCTACGGCGCCAGCGACGAGGGCCCGGCCAACCGCCGGCTGGCCGAGTTGTTGGACCTGATGTGGCAGACCGACGAGCTGCGGCTCGACCGGCCGGACCCGACCGACGAGGCCCGCAACGCCATCTACTACCTGCGCGACCTGTACGCCGAGGCCGCCCCGCAGGTGCTCGACGACCTGGCCGACACGTTGCGCACGCTCGGTGTGGAGACCTCACCGACGGCCCGGCCGCTGAGCTTCGGCACCTGGATCGGCGGCGACCGCGACGGCAACCCGTTCGTCACCCCGGCGGTCACCCGCGAGGTGCTGACCATCCAGCACGAGCACGGCATCGCGGCCACCGAGAAGGCGATGGACCACCTGATCAACGAGGTCTCGGTGTCGCGCCGGCTGCGTGGGGTGTCCCTGGACCTCTCCGCCAGCCTCGCCGCCGACCTTGACGCGCTGCCCGAGGTGGCACAGCGCTTCCGCCGGGTCAACGCGGAGGAGCCGTACCGGCTCAAGGCGCGCTGCGTGAAGGCGAAGCTCGCCAACACCCGGCTGAGGTTGCGCCAGGGCACCGCGCACGTACCGGGCCGGGACTACCGGGGCTCCGCCGAGCTGATCGCCGACCTGGACCTGCTGCGCGCCTCGCTGGCCCGCAACTCCGGGCAGCTCACCGCGGTCGGCCGGCTGGCCTCCACCATCCGTACGGTCTCCGCGTTCGGCCTGCACCTGGCCACCATGGACGTCCGGGAGCACGCCGAGGCGCACCACGCGGTGCTCGCGCAGCTCTACGAGGCGGTCGGCGAGGTCTCCGACTACCCCGCGCTGACCCGGCTGGAACGCACCAAGCTGCTCGCCGACGAGCTGACCGGTCGCCGTCCGCTGTCGACAGCGGACACCTCGCTGTCCGAGCCGACCCGCAAGACGTTCGACGTGTTCAGCACCATCCGGGAGGCGCAGGACCGGTTCGGCGCCGAGGTGATCGAGTCGTACATCATCTCGATGACCCTGGGTGTCGACGACGTGCTGGCCGCCGTGGTGCTGGCCCGCGAGGCCGGCCTGGTGGACGTGCACAGCGGGCGGGCCCGGGTCGGGTTCGTGCCGCTCCTGGAGACCCCGGCCGAGCTGAACTCCGGCGGCGAACTCCTCGACGAGCTGCTGTCGCTGCCCGCGTACCGGGCGCTGGTGACGGCCCGGGGTGACGTGCAGGAGGTCATGCTCGGCTACTCCGACTCGAACAAGGAAGCAGGAATCACCACCAGCCAGTGGTCGATCCACCGGGCGCAGCGCGCGCTGCGCGACGTGGCCGCCCGGCACGGTGTGCACCTGCGGCTCTTCCACGGTCGGGGCGGCACTGTCGGGCGCGGTGGCGGGCCGACGCACGAGGCGATCCTGGCGCAGCCGTACGGCACCATGGACGGCGCGATCAAGGTGACCGAGCAGGGCGAGGTGATCTCCGACAAGTACACCCTGCCCTCGCTGGCCCGGGAGAACCTGGAGCTCACCCTCGCCGCGGTGCTCCAGGCGACCCTGCTGCACACCGCGCCCCGGCAGCCGGCCGAGATGTTGGAGCGCTGGGACGCGACGATGGACGTGGTCTCCGAGTCGGCGTTCCGGTCCTACCGTTCGCTCGTCGAGGACCCGGACCTGCCCGCGTACTTCTGGGCGTCCACCCCCACCGAGCTGCTCGGCGCGCTGAACATCGGCTCCCGGCCGGCGAAGCGCCCGAACACCGGCGCCGGGCTCTCCGGGCTGCGGGCCATCCCGTGGGTGTTCGGCTGGACGCAGACCCGGCAGATCGTGCCGGGCTGGTTCGGCGTCGGCTCCGGGCTGGCCGCCGCCCGCGAGGCCGGTCTCGCCGACGTCCTGGCCGAGATGCACCGCAACTGGCACTTCTTCCGCACGTTCCTGTCGAACGTCGAGATGATGTTGACCAAGACCGACCTGAGCATCGCCCGCCGGTACGTCGAGACGCTGGTGCCGAAGAAGCTGCACCCGATCTTCGAGCAGATCGAGCAGGAGTACGAGCTGACCAAGCGGGAGGTGCTGGCGGTGACCGCCTCACCGGCCCTGCTGGAGAACTCGCCGGTGCTCCAGCGGACGCTGGCCGTCCGCGACACCTACCTGGAGCCGCTGCACCATCTCCAGGTGGCGCTGCTGCGGCAGTACCGGGAGTCGGGGGCCGCCGGGCGAGCGATAGCCACCGCACCGGGCGGCCGACGCGCACCGAGCGACGGCACCGCCCTGGAAAGGGCGCTGCTCACGACTGTGAACGGCATCGCCGCCGGGATGCGCAACACCGGCTGATCGACTGGTACGAAAAACGGGCCCCGGTCGCTGCGACCGGGGCCCGTTCCCGTAGGAATGAACGACGGTCAGAAGTCGCCGCCCCCGAAATCGCCGCCGCCGAAGTCGCCGCCGCCGAAGCCACCACCGCCGAAGTCCCCACCGGCGTAGTCGCCACCACCGACGTCCCCACCCTGGTCGCCACCGCCGAAGTCGCCGCCCTGGTCGCCGCCGTCGCCGCCCTGGTCGACACCGTCACCGAAGCCCTCCTGGTAACCGGCGTCGTAGCCGTACCCCGGGTCGGCGAAGGCGGGCGAGAAGAGCGCGTCGGCGATCAGGATGCCGCCGAGCACACCAGCACCGGCACCCAACGCCGTCTTCCACCAGGGCGTCGAATACCAGCCGGCGGGCACCGGTCGACCCTGATAACGCCCACCGGGGTAGTAGTAGGGCGTTTCCCGGCCGGGCTGCGGCCCGGCCCGGAAGGTCTGCCCCTGCACATCGACCTCGCGCTCCTTGGTGAGCTGCCCCACACCGCGGGCGGCGGCCAGTGTCGGCACCTCGGGGCCCGGATCGATGCCCAGCGCCGTACGTGCCGCCCGGATGTACGCCAAACCCTCCAGCGCGGTCTCCCGGGCCAGCCCGAACTGGTGCGGCGTGGACGCCTGCTCCAGCTGGGAGCCCGCCGCGTTGTACCGCTCACCAGCGTCGGCCAGCGCCTGTCGTACCGCTGGGTCGTCGCCCTGCAGGTTCATCAACTGGCCGCCGAGACGCTCGTACCACCGCTGCGCCTCCGCGCGGGCGTCGCCGAGCTCGGTGCGCCGACGGGCACCGGCCTGAGCGCGGACGAGCGCGGCGACGCCCAGCGCGCCGACCAGCACAACGGCGAGGCAGAGCACAAGTTCCATGTCATCGAACGTACCCCCGGGTCGCACGTCGTATCCGTCTGGCAAGCTCCGGTGATGGACGTCTCGACACTGCTCCTGGTGATCGTGTGCCTCGGTGCCGGCGGGGCGGTGGGCTGGCTCGCGGCCCGGTCCCGGTCGGCGGCCGACATCGCCCGCCTGGATGCCACACTGGCCGCCACCCGGGAGGGTGAGGGTCGGCTGGAGCAGTCCATGCGGGCGTTGAGCTACGAGGCCACCGCACAGTCCCAGGAGGCGGTGGCCCGGGCGGTCGCGCCGCTGCACGACACCCTGCGCCGCTACGAGCAGCGGGTGGCCGAGCTGGAGCACGACCGCGTCGACGCGTACGCCGAGCTGCGTGAGCAGGTCCGCTCGATGACCGCAGTCTCCGGTGAGCTGCGCACCGAGACCAAGCAGTTGGTGGCGGCGCTGCGCGCACCGCAGGTGCGGGGCCGCTGGGGCGAGCACCAGTTGCGCCGGATCGTCGAGGCTGCCGGCATGTTGGAGCACTGCGACTTCTCCGAGCAGGTCACCGCCGCCACCGACCAGCAGGTCGTCCGACCGGATCTGGTGGTCCGTCTGCACGGTGGTCGCTCGGTGGTGGTGGACGCCAAGGCTCCGTTCGATGCGTACCTGACAGCCATGGAGGCCCGCGACGAGCGCGGCCGGGACACCCACCTCGACGCGCACGCGCGGCACCTGCGGGGGCACGTCGACGCCCTGGCCGCCAAGTCGTACTGGTCGGCGTTCGACAACTCACCCGAGTTCGTGGTGCTGTTCGTCCCGGCCGACCCGTTCCTCGACGTCGCGCTCCAGCGGGACCCGACGCTGCTGGAGCACGCCTTCACCCGCAACGTGGTGCTCGCCACGCCGGCCACGCTGGTCGCCCTGCTCCGCACTGTGGCCTACTCCTGGCGGCAGGAGGCACTGGCCCGCAACGCGCTCGCCGTGCACACCCTCGCCCGGGAGCTGTACGGCCGGCTCTCCA
This sequence comes from Micromonospora sp. NPDC048843, assembly GCF_040649965.1. Classification (NCBI taxonomy): domain Bacteria; kingdom Bacillati; phylum Actinomycetota; class Actinomycetes; order Micromonosporales; family Micromonosporaceae; genus Micromonospora; species Micromonospora sp. NPDC048843. Next base: position 5,352 of record NZ_JBEZGJ010000030.1, on the reverse strand, counting down.
CCCTGGGCGACCATGTGGGCAAGCTCGGGTCCTCGCTGGCCGGTGCGGTGACCGCCTACAACAGGGCGGTCGGCTCGCTGGAGGCCCGGGTCCTGGTCAGCGCCCGCAAGCTCGCCGAGTTGGGCGTCTCCGACGACGAGTTGGCCACCCCGGCGCAGGTCGAGTTGACGCCCCGACAGCCGCAGGCCCCCGAGTTGGCCGATCCGGCCGACGACGAGGTCTCGGCCCGTTAGCCATTTATGTGACAGTGCGTATGCCTGCATATCACGAACTGGTCACAAGGGACTGACCAGTAGTGACAGTGCTTGTCGATACCGCGAAAGATTCTGCTCACCCGAGCGCCCTTCTCTGAAGGGCCCTGTTCTCTGGAGGTAAAGAGAACGTGAGCAGACTCCGAAATTTGAGCCGGCGCACCTCAGCCGCGCTCTTCGCGTCGGTCCTGGCGGCGAGCGCCGTGACGACCATGGGTGGTGCCGCCACCGCGGCCGCCGCTCCCGCCACCACACCGGACGCTTCCCCGGCCACCGCCGCCGAGACGCTGGGCGCCCACGACGCCAAACTGCTCAGCGAGGCCCGCGCCAAGAAGGCCACGACCGTCACGTTGATCGTCGCCACCGAGAAGGGTGAGGCGGGGGACGTCGCCGACAGCCTCACCAAGCTCGGCGGCACTGTCAGCCAGCGGCAGGACCGGGTCGGCTTCGTGCTGGCCAAGGTCCCGACCGACAGTGTCCTCAAGGCGGCGCGACTGCCCGGCGTCTCGGCCGTCGACCTGGACGAGGTCATCCAACTGCCGGACCCGGCCCCGGAGCGCACCGCCACCGGCACCGCCGGCGCGCGGCAGGCCACCGTCGGGGCGCCGGGAGAGACCACCCCGGCCGACAACGCCTACATGCCGACGAACGAGACCGGCGCTGTGGCGTTCACCGCGGCCCACCCCGAGTGGGACGGCCGGGGCGTCACGATCGGCATCATGGACTCCGGTGTGGACCTCGCCCACCCGGCGTTGCAGCAGACCACCACGGGCGAGCGCAAGATCGTCGATTGGGTCACCGCCACCGATCCGCTGGAGGACGGCTCGTGGCGGCGGATGCAGGCCGAGGTCGCAGGCCCGTCGTTCACCATCGCCGGCGGCACCTGGACGGCACCGGCCGGCACGTACCGCTTCAACCTGTTCAGCGAGTCGGTCACCGCCGCGAGCGACGCCCGGGGTGACGTCAACCGCGACGGCGACACGACCGACACCTGGGGTGTGCTCTTCGACCCGGCCACCAACAACATCCGGGTTGACGCCAACCAGAACCTCAACTTCACCGACGACCCGGTCATGCGGCCGTACAAGGAAAAGTACGACATCGGCTACTTCGGTACCGACAACCCGGCGACCCCGGTCGCCGAACGGCAGCCGTTCGTCGTCGAGTTCCGCAAGAACGTCAACACCACGCCGATCGGGCTGCCGGGCACCTACGACTACGTCAGCATCGGCATCGTCGAGAGCACCCACGGCACCCACGTCGCCGGCATCACCGCCGCCAACGACATGCTCGGCAACGGAGCCTTCGACGGCGCCGCGCCAGGTGCCAAGCTGGTCTCCGCCCGCGCCTGCTCCTGGGGCGGCGGCTGCAGCGCGGCGGCCCTCACCACCGGCATGATCGACCTGGTGGCCAACCGTGGCGTCGACATCGTCAACATGTCGATCGGTGGCCTTCCCGGCCTGAACGACGGCAACAACGCGCGGACCAACCTCTACAACGAACTGATCGAGACGTACGGCGTGCAGTTGGTCATCTCGGCCGGCAACTCCGGCCCGGGTCTCAACACCGTCGGCGACCCGTCGGTGGCCAGCAACGTGATCAGCGTTGCCGCCAACATCAGCAAGGACACCTGGCTGGCCAACTACGGCTCGGTCGTCAAGAAGAAGAACGCCCTGTTCAACTTCTCCTCCCGTGGCCCGCGCGAGGACGGCGGCTTCAAGCCGAACATCGCCGCCCCCGGCTCGGCCATCTCCACCGCACCGACCTGGCAGCTCGGCGCCCCGGTCCCCGAGGCCGGATACGCGCTGCCCCCGGGCTACGCGATGCTGAACGGCACCTCGATGGCGTCTCCGCAGACCGCCGGCGCCGGCGCGTTGCTGCTGTCGGCCGCCAAGGCCACCGACCGGGGCGTCAGCCCGGCGGCGTTGCGGCGGGCGCTGTTCACCTCCGCCAAGCCGATCGCTGACGTGCCGACGTACGCGCAGGGCTACGGCATGGTCAACGTTCCGGGCGCCTGGCAGTTGCTGCGCCAGGGCGTCGAAACCCGGTCGTACGTCTCCGACGCGCCGGTCTGCAGCCCTCTGGCCGAGCAGCTGACCATCTGGAACGGTGTGAAGTTCGTGCCGAACCCGGGTCGGGGCACCGGCGTCTACAACCGCTGCACCTCGTCCGAGGGTGGCCACAAGGTCGGCCAGAGCAAGACGTACCCGGTCAAGCTCACCCGCACCAGCGGCCCGACCGGCACCATCAAGCACAACATCACGCTCCAGGGCAACGACGGCACCTTCAAGGCACCGAAGACCGTCGCGTTGCCGCTCAACAAGGCCGTCACCATCAGCGTCACCGCCAAGCCGGCCAGCGAGGGCGCGCACGGCGCGATCGTGCGGATCGACGACCCGGCCACCAACGTTGTCGACTTCGAGGTGTCCACAGTGGTGGTGGCCTCGAACGACGTGAAGAAGCCCAACTTCTCGTACACCAACGAGGGCTCGGTCGACCGCAACGGCTTCACGTCGTACTTCGTCACGGTGCCCGAGGGCGCCAAGGCCCTCCAGGTGAACCTCTCCGGGATCGCGACGGGTTCGCAGACCCGGTTCATCGCCATCAACCCGTTGGGTGTGCCGGTGGAGGCCACCACCAGCACCGTCTGCTACACCAACTTCTCCGACGTCAACGTCTGCAAGCCGCAGGAGCGTGACTACCAGAACCCGCTTCCCGGGGTCTGGGAGATCGAGGTGGAGTCGCGGCGGACGTCCCCGGCGCTGAACAACCCGTTCAAGCTCCAGGCGCGGGTGCAGGGCCTGACTGTCGAGCCGGCCCTGGTCGAGCTGCCCAGTGTCGAGGCCGGCGAGCCGACCCCGGTGAGCTGGGAGGTCACCAACGCCTTCGGTCCGGTCTCGGTCAGCGGCCGCAGTGGCGCGCTGACCGGTGTGCGGACCGAGCGTCCGACCATCACCGAGGGCGGTCCCAACCAGGAGTGGACAGTCGAGATCCCGGCGGGTACGTCGACGTTCACCGCCCGGATCGGCAACCCCGCCAACGCGGGCGCCGACCTGGACCTGTTCGTCTACCGGGGTACCACCGAGGTCGGTCGGGCCGCGGACGGCGACTCGGAGGAGGCGGTCACGCTGACGAACCCGGCCGCCGGCACCTACCGCGTCGTGGTGGAGCCGTACGGTGTTGACGGGCCGGGCACCAGCACCGCCTACGACTACTACGACGCGTTCGCGTCGGCGTCGCTGGGCACGATCACCGCTCCGGCCGTCGCGGTGCCGCTGATGCACGGCGAGTCGGCCACCATCACCGGCACTGTGACGGCGGTGGCCGTTCCGGCCGACGGGCGTCAGCTCTCCGGTGAACTGGCGATCGTCACCAGCGAGGGTGCGATCGTGGGTCGCGGCAACGTGTCCATCGGTGCCGTGAACTGATCCGTCCGTAACGCCAGCGGAAGCCCGTCCCCAGGTCCGGGGGCGGGCTTCCGCGCGTGAGGGGGGCGAAGGGTCAGGACCGGTGGGCGGCCGTCACGACGAACGGGGTGCCCTGCTGGCAGGTGGTCATCATGCCGGGCTCCACCCGACCGGTGACCTCGACCCGGGCGCCCGGCGTCAGCACCTCACGCGGGCCGCCGAGCAGCAGGTAACCGTCGAGCAGTACGCAGCCGGGCTCCACACCGCCCTGCACGGTGCCGCTCAGTGTGGTGGCCCCGACGCCCGGCGGAGTGCTCGGGCCACCCGGTTTCGGAGTTTTCAGCCCGGGCGGCACGGACCGGGTGACGGTCTCTGGCGAGGGCGTCGGGTCGGGCGTGGGCTGGCTGGTCACCGGCTGCGCTCCCGTCGGTGTCGCTGTGGGTGTGCCGCCCCCGACACCCTGGCCGCCGCAGGCGCTCAGCGCCACGCAGACGGCCAGCGCGGGGACGGCGAGCCGAAGAGTCCTCATGCCGAATCTGACGTACGCCGACCCGAGTTCGTTCCCGCGCTTCAGCCGCGCGCCGCCGCGGCCTTCATGTCCCGCCTCAGCTCCTGCGGAAGCGAGAACGTGAGCCGCTCGTTGGCGGTGGTGATCTCCTCGACGTCGGCGAAGCCGCGGGCGGCGAGGTGGACCAGCACCTCCTGGACCAGGTCGTCCGGGACGCTCGCGCCCGAGGTCAGGCCGACCGTGGTGGCCCCCTCCAGCCAGGCGTCGTCGATCTCGTGCGCGAAGTCGACCAGGTGACCAGCGCGGGCGCCGGCGTCCAGGGCGACCTCGACCAGGCGCACCGAGTTGGAGGAGTTCGTCGAGCCGACCACGATCACCACGTCACAGTCGGCGGCGATCTCCTTGACCACGTGCTGCCGGTTGGAGGTGGCGTAGCAGATGTCGTCGCTGGGCGGGGACTGCAACAGCGGCAGCCGCTGCTTGAGGCGGGCCACCGTCTCCAGCGTCTCGTCGACAGAGAGCGTGGTCTGGGAGAGCCAGACCACCTTCTCCGGATCACGTACGGTGATCTTGTCGGCGCCGTCCGGACCGTCCACCAGTTGGATGTGCGCGGGGGCCTCACCGGCGGTGCCGACGACCTCTTCGTGCCCCTCGTGGCCGATGAGCAGGATGTCGTAGTCCTCGGCCGCGAAGCGCCGTGCCTCGTGGTGCACCTTGGTGACCAGCGGGCAGGTCGCGTCGATCGCCTTCAGCGAACGCGCCTTGGCCTGCTCGTGGACCTCCGGCGCCACACCGTGCGCGGAGAAGACGACTGTGGCGCCCTCCGGCACCTCCTCGTTCTCCTCCACGAAGATGGCGCCCTGGGCCTCCAGGGTCTGCACCACGTGCTTGTTGTGCACGATCTGCTTGCGCACGTAGATCGGGGCGCCGTAGAGCTTCAGCGCCTCCTCCACGGTCTGCACCGCGCGGTCGACACCCGCGCAGTAGCCGCGGGGCTTGGCCAGGAGCACGCGCTTGCCGGTCCGGTGAGTCGCCTGAGCCTCAGTCACCACCCCATCGTACGTGCCACCCCTCCACCCGCCACCGGGCCGCAACCCACCCCCAACCCCACCCCCAACCCCACCCCCAACCCCGGGTGATCAAGAGGTTTGCGTCAGAAACGCGCCCAGCGCCGACGCAAACCTCT